>CALDHF010000081.1 GCA_937941595.1 uncultured Acaryochloris sp.
TTTTAAGAAAATTTATAAAATTATTATTTTATTCAGTAATTAAGGCTTGCTGACAAAATAGGTTGTCTTTTATATCAAATCAGAAAAATCTGCTAATCAAGGCTGCAAAAGGCTTTATCCACAATTTTGATTGACGCAATAGCTTCTCTATGATTCATTTTTTACTCATGGAGTGAAAAATAGTTAATGTCTCTAATGGCTAATCTATTGTGAAGTTGGTTCTGGCAAGAATATTATTCGCTTCTTGATGCATGTCATTGAGGGTCCATACTAAGCTCGGCTTTCCCGTTTAGAGAATTTTTAATGCTAAGAAAAAGCCAACCACGAATTTTTAATTTTGATCAGATGCTCATAAAGAATTTTCGCAGTGTCTCAATAGTATTCCAAAACTGATTGTCGTTATTACTACAATCGTTAGCAAATCGTAAACAATAAAAGAATTATTTGTCTTCAAAAATAAATTAATCGAATGTTAGCATTGCCCACAAGTAGTCAGCCGAACTTGGGAATATATCGATTGTTTTAGCAAGGGATAATTCTTCTAATGACCCAATAGCCACTCAAATTATCCTGTAAGCGTTACATCTTCCTAGCCAGAAGGGTACAGTAACTAAATTCATCATTTATCCACAACGTCGTCTATCTTATGTGTGTCCTCTCTAACTTGCCCCATGGACTTGAATAACTCTCTCTATTAAGAGTATTTTTGATATGATCTCTGTTCTGCCGACCGTGGATAAAACTGTTCATACTTCTGATTTACTTCCTTTACTCGGGCAGTATCAGCTTCTACCGCAGTTGCTGAAAGAACTGGTCATTGATCGAGCGATTCAAGATATGCAGCTCAATATTGAAGAAGAAGCACAGGCCGTTGAGCAATTTTATGCTCAAAATCAACTGGGCGATGAGACTAGACGCAATGCTTGGCTTCAGCACTATCGGATGACTCCACAGCAATTGACTGCGCAAGCTCAACGCCGCTTGAAGCTGGAAAAGTTTAAATACAAACATTGGAATAATCAGGTAGAGTCAGATTTCCTCCAGCAAAAAGGTCAATTTGATCAATATGTCTATTGTCTGATTCGCGTTGCTAGTGCTGAAGTTGCCCAGGAGCTGTACTTTCGCCTCCAGGCTGGAGAGCATCCTTTTGCAGAGTTAGCCGCTCAATATTCCCAAGGACCAGAAGCCCAAACGGGTGGACTCATTGGGCCTGTTTCTGCCTCAAACTTGCACCCTACCCTAGTGCAATTTCTCTCTACTGCTCAACCTGGCCAAGTTCGTCCACCTGTTCGTTTAGGAGAATGGTTTGTCATTGTCAGCCTGAAAAAGCTAATCTCAGCCCAACTCGATGACGCTCTGCGACAGCAACTTTTAGAGCAACGCTTTAATGATTGGTTACAGATTCAACTCCAGTCCACTTCAATCTCTGACGATACAATTGCTGTTTCCATGCAAACACCATGACTTCAGCCAGTCTTTCTCTAGAATCATTTCTCAAAGATCTTCCTGGTTTTGATCAACTTTCAGAATCAGTCTTGTCCTCTTTGGCTAAAGAATTCCAACCGCTGCGGTATCCGATGGGTCGACCCCTTGTGTCGAACCGAGGGATGCCCCAAGACTTTACCTTGATATATCAGGGGCAAGTCAGATTGCTGGGGTATGACCCACGAACGGATGTTCCGGTAACCCTCGGCCTATTAGGTCCAGGTGATGCGGTGGGCTGGATCAGTCTTGTTCGCCAAACCCCTTGTGAAACAGCGATAGCCTCAGTGGAAACCGTTGGCCTCAAGCTGCCAGCGTCTACTTTTTTAGAGCTGCTGAGTCATGAGCCAGGGCTGGCTCGGCTGTATGAACAGCAACCCAGCATCTTGGAAGCTTTTGATGTTTGGGGCCAGCATCTGCTTGTCCGGGCAGATGGTTCAACCGATCTCAAGTCCTTAGCAGAACAGACTGTGGTCGATAGTGTAGTGCGCACGACTGCGATTCGGGACATTTCCATCGATCAATTGCAACCTGATTTGGATTGGTATGTCAGTGGGGGAACGGTTCCTGAATTAGATATTGGGCAACCCATCGAGAATTTTCTAGAACAGCTCAATGGCAAAGTATCCAGATCCGACAAGCTCCGACTTATTGGTTTGGCATTACCAAAAGTAACTGATCGGGCTGCTGGTGCTGCTGCACTTGTGGCGGATACTCAAGGCTCTTGGGAGGAAATCCCTGAAGCTCCGGCTCTGTTGCCTGCTGTTGAAGATGCGCCGATTGTCAGAGGAAAGTATCCCTTTAAATCGGGTCGTGGCCCTGTTGATGCGCCTCTTGCCTGCTTTCAGATGCTAGCGCTGCATCTGAACTTGCCTTTTCGAAAAGATGTGGTTCGCCGCATTCTCAAAAATCATGCTGAACGCAATGGTCCGGGTATTTCTCTACCTGTATACGGTGCAATTGCGGAATCGATGGGATTACGGGCTCATTTAGTAGAAACCCCTATTTCTGCATTTTCCCGCTTGCCTACTCCGGCATTGGTGAATTGGCAAGATCGATTGGCGGTGGTTTACGAAACGAATGCCAAAACAGTGGTGTTTGCCGTGCCAGAGCAAGCCCTGCTGCGCAAGTCGCCCGATCAGTTTTTGGAAGCTTTTGACGACAAAGTTCAAGTTCTGCTGCTGGAACGGACCCGAGAGACGCCGCGAGACCGATTCAATCTCAGTTGGTTTTGGCCTTCGATTAAGAAATATCGCAAGGTCTTAATCGAAGTTCTGGTTGCTTCTTTCTTTGTCCAGCTGTTTGGTTTGGCGAACCCCCTGATTACCCAGGTCATTATTGATAAGGTGTTGTCACAAAATGCCTTGGGAACGCTAAATGTTCTGGGCTTGTTATTGTTGGGAGTGGCGATTTTTGAAGCCTTGCTAACTAGTTTCCGAACCTATTTGTTTGTGGATACGACCAACCGCATCGATATGGCTTTAGGGGCGGAAGTTATTGATCACTTGGTGCGGTTGCCGCTGCGATATTTTGATCGGCGGCCTGTGGGAGAACTGGCAACTCGCGTCAACGAATTGGAAAATATTCGCAAGTTCTTGACGGGGACGGCGTTGACAGTGGTGTTAGATGCCGTATTTTCGGTGGTTTACATTGTGGTCATGGTGTTCTACAGCTGGCTGCTAACGATTATTGCTTTAGGAACAGTACCGCTATTTGCCTTACTCACTTTCATATTTGCGCCGATTATTCGACGTTTGGCCCGGACTAAAGCAGAAGAAAATGCCAGGACCCAGTCTTATCTAGTGGAGGTGGTGTCTGGCATTCAAACCGTCAAAGCTCAGAATATTGAACTCAAGTCTCGGTGGCAATGGCAAGATCGCTATGCTCGCTATGTCAGTTCTGGTTTCAAGGCGGTTGTAGCGTCCACCACTGCAGGGGCTATGAGTGGCTTCTTGAATAAGCTGTCGAGCTTGTTACTGTTGTGGGTGGGGGCATATCTATTTATTCAAGGCCAATTGACGGTAGGTGAACTGATTGCCTTTCGGATTATTGCCGGCTACACGACGGGACCGCTGTTGAGACTGGTGCAGTTGTGGCAAAACTTCCAAGAGACCGCATTATCCCTAGAACGATTAGGCGATATTCTCGATTATCCCCAGGAGGTAACCGAGGAAGATCGGGATTTGATCCCGATGCCATTAATGCAAGGTGCAGTGAAATTTGAAGACCTGTCTTTCCGATTTAAAGATGCTGGGCCGATGCAGCTCCAGCAGGTTTCTCTTGATATTCCAGCTAAGACCTTTGTAGGGATTGTTGGGCAAAGTGGCTCGGGTAAGAGCACTTTAATGAAATTGTTGATGCGACTCTATGAAGCCAATAGTGGTCGGATCCTAGTGGATCAATATGACATCAGTAAGGTAGAACTCTATTCCCTTCGTCGTCAAATTGGTATGGTCCTCCAAGATAGTCTGTTGTTTGATGGCACGGTGCAAGAGAATATTGCCCTATCGGCACCAGACGCCACATCAGAAGAAATTGTGGAAGCAGCAACTGTGGCCTATGCCCATGATTTCATTATGGAATTGCCTCAAGGGTATAACACCCGGGTGGGCGAAAGGGGATCGGCGTTATCGGGGGGACAGCGACAGCGGATTGCCCTAGCCCGGATGGTGTTGCAAAATCCCCAGCTCATTATTCTGGATGAAGCAACGAGTGCCCTAGACTACAATGCCGAGCGGCAGGTTTGTCTGAATCTGGGAGAGGCCTTCGGAGATCGCACAGTCTTTTTTGTTACCCATCGTCTGAAAACATTGGAGTCCGCGGATATTATTTTGATGATGGATCAAGGTCAACTCGTTGAACAAGGGACCCATGCTGAATTAATGCAGCAGAGGGGACGTTACTACTGGCTTTATCAGCAACAGGAGACGCAATCATGACGAGTATGCAGCAGGATTTGGCGGGTGGAGAGCCTCGGAAACTCAATCCAGCTGATACGCCATCAGCCCAGCCTATACCTTTAGAGGGTGCGGTGCTGCGGCCTGCTAAAGCCCCACCGAAAGAACAACCGTTTGATCGGCCAGTGATTTTGCAGCAATCGCCGGTATGGTCTAGAGCCATTATTTGGGGCATTGTCGGTACGGCGGCTGCTCTGCTGACTTGGGCCTTTGTATTTCAAATAGATGAGGCCATTCCGGCTACGGGACAACTAGAGCCTCAGGGTGCTGTCAAAAATGTTCAATCCCCGGTTGCGGGAGTTGTTAAAGAGATCAATGTTGAAGATGGTGATCGAGTCAAAAAAGGCCAGACGCTGCTAGTACTCAATCGCGAGGGGACAGACTCAGAGATCAACGCAGTAAAGCAGCAACTCCGCAAGCTGCGTCAAGTGAATGAGTATTATCGCCAGCAGTTGCGGGGAGATAGCTCTGCTCCTCTACCGGATGTAATTGATTCTGAGTTAGTCAATTCAACCCGCGACCGCCAAGCTCTGGTCGCTGAAAATAAGCTGTATCGGGCACAGCTGAATAATGTTAAGGAACTGAAAAATTTCTCTGCTGAAGAGCGCCAACGCCTGCAATCAGGTTTGGCTCAAGGGTCTACAAGTATGGCTGCTGCAAAAGCTCAGATCAGCCAGGGTGAAAAACAGCTGCGTCAAATTGAAGTTCAACTAGAACAGACCAAAATTCAGTTGGCTAGCGCTAAAGATACCCTGAAACTCAATAAAGACATTGTCAAAGATATTGAAGCTGCTTATAAGAAGGGGGCAATTTCTCGGATTCAGTTTAGGCAACAGCAAGACGAAGTCCAGACAGGTGCGGCGGAAGTGGCTCGTTTGCAACAAGAGATATTGCGTTTGGGCCGACAAAAGGAACAGGTCAATCAAGAAAAAGTGCAGTCCGAAGCTCAAGCGTCCAATACTGAGGCAACCAATCAACGAGAGTTGCTCGATCGAATCGCGGTTAATTCCCAGAAAATTAATGATATTGACAGTAATTTGACTAAAGCGATTGTTGATAACCAGAGAACAATTACTGATCTTGAAAATAGTAAGAAACAAGCAGAATTGACTAAAGGATATCAAGAGCTGAAAGCACCAGTGGATGGGGTGGTCTTTGACTTGAAAGCTAATACACCAGGGTTTGTGGCTAATGCTAGCGAGCCGATTTTGAAAATTGTGCCTGCTGATAGTCTTAAGGCGAAAGTGTATATCACTAATAAGGATATTGGCTTTATCGATCCAGGTATGGATGTCGATGTCAGAATTGATTCCTTTAACTTTAGTGAATTTGGGGATATTAAAGGGAAAATAGAGTCTATTGGTTCTGATGCATTGCCCCCCACGGAAGTGCGGCAGTTTTATAGTTTTCCAGCGATGGTGGCGTTGGATTCGCAAACGCTGAATGCTAATGGCCGCAATAGAGTTTTGCAGTCTGGGATGTCAGTGAGTGTGAATATTAAGGTTCGCAAGCGGTCTGTGATTAGTTTGATCACGGATAGGTTTACGAATGAAAAAGATAATATTGAGAAATTGCGCTGATGATTGACAGTAAACTCTGATTTGCTGCCTGTCTCTATATGGGGGGCTGTCTTCTTCTGGTTTCGTCTGTTGAAGTAGACAGCGAGGATATTAGTGTCTCGGTGTTTTGCTGGCCATCACCTGTTGCCCTGAGGCCTGTGTTTGTTTTTGGTTCCAAAGTAGACGGTAGAGCTGAATGGGATCAGCAATGCCTTTGACGTTGACCGGAGCGAGCTGTTGAACGGGGACTTCACACTGCTGTAATTCATTCAGTGTGTTTTGGGAGATTAATATTTCGCCAGCCCCGGCGACGTCACAAATGCGGCTACTAATATTGGTGGTATTGCCGATGGTGCCATACTGAAACAGTTGTTCAGAGCCAATATTTCCGGCTGCAACGATGCCTGTGTTGACACCAATATGAATTTGGATATTAAAGTTCCAGCGTTTTGCCCAGCGTTGGTTCAAGGCTGAGACAGCGTTTTGCATGGCAATTGCCGCTTTAACGCCTCGCTCTGCGTCATTGGGATGTTGATAGGGTGCTCCCCAAACGGCCAGCAAGGCATCGCCGATGTACTGTTCTAGGGTGCCTTCGAATTTGAAGACGATACCCTCAACCATGACGCTGAAATATTCGTTGAGCATGGCAATGACTTGCCGAGGTTCGAGGCGGGAGGATAGCTCGGTGAAGCGGCTAATATCGGCAAAGACGACGGTGACTTTGGTGTCGATGACGTCTAATTTGTTATCTTCGCTGAGTTTTTTCCAAACGTTTTGGGGGAAGAAGCGTTCGAGTTTGGTGCGCAGAACAGCTTCGCTCTGAATTTTTTGGTAGAGACGGGCATTGTCAATTGCGATCGCAGCCTGATTCGCTAACCCTGCCAAAAATTCTAAATCTTCTTCGGAGTAGAGGGAACGCACCGAGAGGTTATCGGTATATAAGACTCCAATCACCTCATCCCTTGGCTTGAGAGGGACACACATGGCCGCGTGAATGGCTTGCTGGACAATGGAGTGGGATTCATTGAATCTGCGATCGCGGGCCGCATCGTCCGTAAGAATGCCCTCCCCCGATTCGTAGACAAAATTGGTAATAGTGGTGCTGTAGAATTGGAGTCCTGTGGCAATCCCATCGCGAAACTTAATCGCTTTTTGTTCGAGTTTCTGGGTTTGAGGATTGACGAGTAAGATTAGACCGCGATCGACGGTCATGATTTCAAACAGCAAGTCCAAAATCTTTTCCAAGAGTTCTTGGAGTTCTTTGGGAGAAGAAAGCTGTTGACTGACTTCTAGCAGAATTTTGAGCTTGTCAACGGAGCGGGTTTGATCATCCTGTTGCTTGAGTTTTAGACCGACCCCTGTTTCGCCAGGAGCTTCTTCTTCTAACAGATCTTGCAGCTCAATACGGGTATTTTCCGGGGCGAAGCGGCTGATGATTGAGATCGACTTTTCGGCTGGGGGGCTCGGTGGGTTGGGAGACGGAATCGTGGCGTTGATATTCCAGGTGATTTGCATGTCGATGGTACCGAACCGCACCAGATCTCCCTCTTGCAGCTGGCGCTGCTCGATCTGCTGATCATTAACATAGGTATGGTTGAGGCTCTCTAGATCTTTGAGGACTGCCTGACCATTGTCATGAACCATTAACTCAGCGTGGTGACGCGATAAACTCGGATGCATCAGCACAATATGATTATCTAATCCCCGACCAATCGAATTCGATCCGGTAAGCAAGGGATAAGATTTGGGGTTCGGTACATTAGGGGGAGCCACTAAGTACGGCAGCACATGTACTCCTATTTCAGAGAATGAACAAGGGAATGGCGGTGAAACCTTCAGTGATAGTTTAACGGGTGCCAATCCCTAAGGGGAAGATCGTTAAACACTATATTAAGGGTTAACTGTAGGAACGTTCGGTCTGGAATGGGATGGATGTTGGGAATGGCTCCTCAAGGATGATGATCAGGTTAGAGTGATATATCTTTGGAGACTTATCTTTAGAGACTCTGTTTATAAAGTAATAGTTGCCCGATACCCATCGCATGTAAGTTACCGTTTAGGCAACCAAGGATGACACCTCATATGCTTAAGGAAACTAACCTGTCTTTTTCGACTGAAGGGGGTGAACCGAGATAGGGACGCTTTAACAGTGGCGATCGTGATTGTAGTCTTAGAGGTTGATTTTGAGCCATTATGACCAAACTTTTAAATCATCGCTATCAAGTTCTAGACGTTCTCGGGGGCGGTGGATTTAGTACGACTTTTCTCGTGGAAGATACCCATATGCCCTCTCGACGGCGTTGTGTGCTCAAGCAGCTCAAACCCGTGAGTGTTGATCCGTCAATCCAGGCCCTAGTACAAGACCGATTTCAGCGAGAAGCCGCCATTCTCGAGACCTTAGGAGAGCTATCCAGCCAAATTCCTAGTCTGTATGCTTACTTTACAGAAGCCAACCAATATTATTTAGTGCAAGAGTTGGTCACGGGTCGGACCCTAGCGGAAGTGGTGCAAGCTCAAGGGGCGTTGAGCGAGGCAGCGGTGCTCGATATTTTGCTGAGTCTCTTGCCGCTTATTGATTTGATTCATAATCGGGGGATTATTCATCGCGATATTAAGCCGGAGAATATTATTCTGCGGGATCAGGACGGTCAACCCGTCCTGATTGATTTCGGGGCAGTGAAAGAAACCTTGGGCACGGTGGTGAATCCTCAAGGAGAGCCGACGAGTTCTGTGGTGATTGGGACCCCTGGATTTATGTCCACGGAGCAGTCTCGAGGATTTCCCACCTATGCCAGCGATCTCTATAGTTTGGGCTTAACGGCGATTTATTTGCTGACGGGTAAATTTCCCCATGAATTGAATATTGATCCGCAAACGAGTCAGCTACGTTGGCATCAGTCGGTTCTTAATGTGTCCCCCGGTTTAGCCGCAGTGTTGGATCGGTCCATCAATTTAGCAGCACGGGATCGGTATCCTACGGCCCCTGACTTTTTACGCGCCTTGCGGGATAGCAGTTTGAAAACGGTAGCGGATAGGCAACCGGCGCCGGTACAGGCGGCGCCGCCATCAGCGCCTAGCCCTGTGCCACCCAGTCCATTGCCAAATCCCTATCAATCGGGCGTACCCCCTACGGATTTCGTGACGAATGTGGCGATGGAGACCCCAGAGAGTGAGGGTCTGACCCCCAAAAAAGTGGGGATTCTCAGTGCCATCGCCGTGGCCACGGCTGCGATTAGTTTTGTTGCCATCCAAGAGCTGTGGCCTTTAATGGACAGCATGGTTACGGATCGAACCATTGATCCGACCCCAGTCCCAGACGTGATACCGACCATATCGCCTAGTGATGCGCCAGAAGTATTACCCAGTTCTGAACCCAGCACTCCCAGTCCAGGGGCGAGTTCGGCCCCAGCGACGGAGTCTGAATTTGCTGCGATCGCATATTCAATCCCAACGGGAACCTATGGCTATGGATTTCGCTTTACGACTCAAAAAGCAGCAGAAGACCGGGCACTGCAAGAATGTAACCAGCGAGTCGAGGCTCAAGATTGCCAAGCCTTGTTTGCCTTTGAAAATGCCTGTGGGTCTTTAGCGCGATCAACAACAGGCGCTTATGGTTGGGCCTGGTCTGAAACAATTCAGCAGGCAGAGACAGAATCCCTCAAGCAATGTGAAGGTCATGACGGGACCGATTGTCAGGTGCTACTGCGGCTATGTAGCGATCGAGTTATCCAATAACCCTAAGAGGCCGTTTTTTCTAGATATCGGCGCACTCCTTCCCCCATTTGCGTCAGGTTGGGGCCAATTTTTTGACTCAATAAGTCTTCTACAAAACCCGCAACTTGACTGCTCAAAAAGTCGGGGATGCCTTCAATTTTCTCAGGATAGATCACTAGCTCGCCTCGATTCTCGACGATAGTGGTGTTGCCTTGCTCTAGAAAGTGATTTTTGCCAAAACAAGAGACGGCTTCGGTGAAGGCATGGGTGGTAATCCGCCATTCTAAGGAAAAGTCTGCTTCGTTCCAAATATTGTGCTCTGTCCACGACAGCATTTGTTCATCAATGAAGGCTTTGGCAATTGTGGGAATATCGCCGCCCCCATGCCACTCATTGGTACAAACGACGCGCCCATTCTCTTTGTGCAAAGACTTGGGTTCGATATGATGCACGTTGTCCATATAGGGCAACAACTCTTGCAATTTGTCTCGGTAGGTTTGAAACACAAGGGGCCGTGGAAATGGAATGTGAGCATCCACAGAAATGATCATATTGCGCTAGCCATTAACGAATACATATAAGAGACCTGATGTTGCTGAACACGGAAAGTTTTACAA
The DNA here is from genome assembly GCA_937941595.1 of uncultured Acaryochloris sp. GTDB lineage: Bacteria > Cyanobacteriota > Cyanobacteriia > Thermosynechococcales > Thermosynechococcaceae > Acaryochloris. The sequence goes on from CALDHF010000081.1 coordinate 10,330, forward strand.
GCTGATATGTAGTTATCGCATTTAGATGACGTTATCGTTGGGATTTAGTAAAAATCAATGAAATGAAAGTGTTTGTTGAATAGATTTTTTTTGAATTTACAAATACAAGATGCCGGATATTGACGGAGCGGTTTATCCTTTTGGTGCAGGGGTTTAGGGGGATGACTGGAGGATCGATCAAAGCTCAAGAGCGTGATCCACTGGCAGCATCTTACACCTAGAGCTTGACTTAGGGTATTCAGAAAAACTCTTGAGTGCGAGAATATGGGTATTCAAACCCAGAAAAGCTTTAACTAGAGTATTTTTTGGTTTATTTAGCGTTTTCATCCGCTTCTCAAGTAAAACGTCTCTAAATAACATTGACGAAAGAATTTTTTTTGGCACGCTTAAGCAGAGGGATGGCTTTATGACCCCAAAACTGGTGCAGATCAAGCAGCCCTTGAGTGGTTCATCGACAGGATTGCCTTTACTGGCAATGTTGTTAGCGATTGTGGCATTGTCTTTGGCAGCAATCTTTATCAAGTTGAGTGAGCGAGAGTTGGGACCGTTTGCCACGATTTTTAATCGTTTCTGGGTCGCGTATCTCGTTCTTTGGGTTTGGCATGAATGGCAGCAAATTACTGTCGCAGCAGACAGTGTGTCGGAGCCTTTGGAATATACGCGTTTTGACCAGTTGTGGTTAGTTGCAGCGGCTTTAATGTTTTGGGGGTGTATCGCCTTATGGGCCTGGTCATTAACCCAAACGACCGTTGCGAATTCGACCTTGCTGCATAATCTGACACCTTTGTTCACGACATTGGGAGGGTGGTTGCTGCTCAATCAGCATTTTAATCGACGGTTTTTGCTGGGATTATTGGTAGCGCTTATGGGTGCTGGCGCGTTAGGCATGGGAGACTTACAAATTTCAGCATCCCATCTGACGGGTGATATTGCCTCTTTGCTCTCAGCTGTATTTTCGGCTGCCAACTTGATGATTATCGAAAAGCTCAGAGCCAAATTTTCGGTGAATATCATCCTGCAATGGTGCTGCTTTTGGGGAGCGATTTGGACGTTACCGGTTGTGTTGCTGGCGGAAGATCGTGTGTTCCCAATTTCTGCCTCAGGTTGGTTGGCTGTCATTGGTCTAGCGGTAGTCTGTCAAGTTCTGGGTCAAGGATTGCAGGCCTATAGTTTAAAGCGACTCTCATCAGGGTTAGTGGGTGTATTACTCTTGCTAGATCCGATCTTGGCGGCTTTGGTCGCTTGGGTTCTATTTGCTGAGAGTCTGACCCTGTTCAAATGGGCTGCCTTTATGGTGGTATTGCTGGGGGTATATCTCGCGAAGTCAAGCGATACAGCCCATGAACCCTGTTAGAGAAGGGGGCCGTCTATACCTGTAAAAGTTCAGCGGTCTGGGAGATCGGCGCTTTGGTTGGGCAGAGGCAGCGATGGTGGCCAAGAGAGAGTGATCGATTTTGTAAATTCCAAGTTTACAAACATCTCAAAAAATAGGGTCTTAAGTTGAGTAGGATTTCTGCCGAGAAGGCTGGAAGACGTCATGAACAGAGTTTTTATGGTTACTGAAGTTAAGATTTAATTTGCTGTAACAATATATATGAAAGGTGTTACAGGTCCTTGGATTATAGATTTCGTAGTCTTTGATACATAGAAAATATAAATGATCGACATTGTCAAATAAACATTGTTATTTATTTATATTTTCGTTACGATTGTATCCATTAGGCACATGCATGAAATTACGGAGTCAACGATCATGAGTACACAAGAGTCAACATTTGGATTCACTAGCTTTGCTGAGACCCTTGGTGGTCGCTTAGCAATGGTTGGTTTTTCTTTAGCTGTTGTGACTGAAGTTCTCACCGGACAAGGTATTCTCGGTCAAGTTGCAGCATTATTAAGCTTCTAATGGAGCTTTAATAATTAGCAAGTTTGGACACATCTCCAACCATTTGACCCTAGCTCTGCTAGGGTTTTTTCGTGGCTGGCTGCATTGGGCGATAGATTACTGGATTATGTGTTGATAAAGTTGGCTTAATTGTTGAGCGACGCCTTGCCAACTGAACATTGTTTCTACCCGTTGGCGAGCTGCGATTCCCCATTGTTCTTTAAGTTGTGGATCTGCCAAAATCTGGTCAATGGCCTGGGCAAATCCAACGTCATCCTTGGCTGGAACGAGGAGACCTGTTTCGTTGGGCAAGATTGTAAACTGCAAACCGCCGACATCACTGGCAACTACGGGTGTATGGCTTGCCATAGACTCAATGGTCACGAGTCCAAAGGGTTCATAATGACTGGGAACAACACTGACGTCAGCCGCAGCATAATACAGGGGTAGATCTTCATTACTAATGCGCCCTGGAAATTGTGTGATATCCACTAGCCCTAGATTTTGGACGATACCCTCGATGCGATCGCGTTCCTGTCCGTCCTTTGCCCCAGGACGACTTCCCCCCCCAATAATTAGGTGTAAGCCATCCGCTCTAAATTGAGATTGCGCCACGGCCCTGACCAAGGTTTCAATACCCTTACGCGGATCAAAGCGGCCAATATAGAACACAACTTTGGCGTTAAGGGGAATGCCTAGCTTTTGGCGCGCGTCAGCTCGGGAGGTTGCACCATACCGTTCGATATCAGTGCCACAAGGAATCACTTGAATGTGGCCAAGCTTCGAGACCTGGGATCTCATATGGGCTTGTTCCTGTGGACTGGTGGCGACGATACAGTCCGCTGTTTCCAAGCATTGTTTTTCGATGGTGAGTCGGGTCGTCGCTATATCAGGAATGTTGGGAACATTGGCATACTTGACGACCCCCAGAGAATGGTAGGTATGCACTTGAGCTAGGGGTTGGTGCTTCTTTAATTCCATGCCCACCCAGCTAGAGAGCCAATAGTTTGTGTGAACCAGGGCATACTGGGTCCGTTCTTGGGTCTGGAAGGCTAAAAATTGGTCTACGAATTGTGGTAAATACCCAAAAATTTGATCGCGGCTGACAAAATCTGTTGGCCCTGCTGTCAGGCGAATGGTCCGACACCCTGGACTCAGTTGAACGATATCGGCTTGTTGCGGGGTAGATCTGCGAGTAAACATATCCACCTGCCAACCCAGGTTTGCCAAGGCTTCTCCCACTTGGCGAACATAGACATTTTGGCCGCCAGCCTCTTCTGCACCTATCTCAATTGCTGGATCGCCATGCACAGAAATCAAGGCAATTTTTGCCGGATTCTTCAAATTAGAGGATATGCTTTGTAACCTCATGGCAGCAGATAGAACTTCGCAGCAGTAGGCAAGAATACTTCCAACAATAGCAAAAGAACTCAACCATTCTGCATTCAAAGTAGAGCTGACAAAGGTTCCTAGAAAAGTTAGGGTGCTGTTCCTCTAGAGGGTTGCCTCCGAAGTCCCTGAGTGGAATCATTTGGGTTGTCTGGGGTTTGATAAGTTGTCCTTGTCATTTCTATTAGGCATTGCAAACTCTAGCGAACACGACCTCCTTTAATATAGACTTAAGCAAATGCATATACTGTTTTGTATTTAGTTAAGTCAACTTAAAAAACGCTTTCGACATTGTTTTATGCAAATAACTAACCGTATAAATTTCCGAAACGTCAGCGGTGACCTCTTTGGTGGGATCACTGCTGCTGTGATTGCTTTACCCATGGCCCTTGCCTTTGGTGTTGCCTCTGGTGCAGGTCCCACTGCGGGTCTTTATGGGGCCGTCATTGTGGGCTTCTTTGCCGCTTTATTTGGAGGAACAGCCACACTCATTTCAGAACCTACGGGTCCCATGACTGTGATTATGACTGCGGTCATCACTAACCTCACGGCTGCGACAGGAGATACCGAGAAGGGCTTAGCCATGGCCTTTACGGTAGTGATGATGGCGGGTATCTTGCAAATTCTGTTTGGTGTCCTGCGCTTAGGTAAATATGTCACCCTAATGCCCTATACCGTTGTCTCTGGCTTTATGTCGGGGATTGGCATCATTTTGGTGATTTTGCAGCTAGGACCCTTCTTCGGCGAAAAAGCGCCTAAAGGCGGCGTTCTTGGCACTCTTGCCGAGTTACCGAATCTTTTGTCTCAAATTAATGCATCAGCATTGCTTTTGAGTGTGTTAACTGTTGCTGTCATTGTCTTGGTGCCGATTATTGTGCCGACTCAATTCAAAAAATGGTTTCCGCCTCAATTGATGGCTTTATTAGTGGGTACCTTTGTTTCCATCTGGTTCTTCTCAGGGACCAACATCGATCGGATTGGCCTCATTGATGCCGGGTTACCAACGCTACGGATGCCAGTTTTTACCCGCAGCGAATTTCAGCTGATGTTTGTAGATGCCTTGATACTGGCTGTTCTAGGCTGTATTGATGCTTTGTTAACCTCTGTTGTTGCTGACAGTTTGACCCGTACTGAGCATAATTCCAATAAAGAGCTGATTGGCCAAGGTATTGGTAATCTCATGTCTGGACTCTGCGGGGGAATTGCCGGAGCTGGAGCCACAATGGGTACGGTCGTCAATATTCAAGCGGGTGGGCGAACCGCACTCTCTGGCCTGACTCGCGCGTTTATTTTGATGGTTGTTGTCCTTTGGGCTGCACCCTTGACTCAAAATATTCCCCTAGCCGTTCTTGCGGGTATTGCTCTCAAAGTCGGATTTGACATCATTGACTGGGATTTCTTGAAGCGGGCTCATCGAGTGTCTTGGAAAGGCGCTGCCATTATGTATGGAGTGATTGCCCTAACTGTATTTGTCGACTTGATGGTTGCTGTGGGTATCGGGATATTTATTGCCAATATCGTCACCATCGATCGCCTGAGTACCCTGCAATCCAAATCCGTGAAGGCGATTACAGATGCAGATGACGAAATTCAGCTCACGGAGGAAGAAAAACAACTCTTAGATCAAGGGCAGGGACGAATGCTCTTGTTTCACTTAAGTGGTCCCATGATTTTTGGTGTTGCGAAAGCGATCTCTCGTGAACAAAAAGCACTGAAATATTGTGAGGCTTTGGTTCTAGACTTGAGTGATGTGCCTCACATGGGGGTTACCTCTTCCTTGACCATTGAGAATGCGATTGAAGAAGCCCTCGATAAAGGGTGTTCGGTCTTTGTGGTTGGAGCTTCTGGCCAAACCAAACGCCGTCTAGGAAAATTAGGAATTTGGGAGCGCATTCCCCCTGAGAATTTGTTGGCAGACCGCACCGCGGCGTTACGACGAAGTGTTGCTACTCTTGATAACTATGCAACCTCTAATTAGTGTGGACTCGCTCCAGGAAATGTTTGCTGGAAGCGTCAAGAATACTTTCAGATTTCACCGATTTGTTGTAGCTGAATTTTAGATATGAATACAGTCATCGATATGTTATCCATGTCGCCAGGGGGGATTCCTCACCCTTGGCTGTTAGCGGCGACTAATGCAGACGAGGCTCCCCTTATTCTCTCGGGTGTGCTCTTAAGCTTAGTAGTCATTTATCTCGCGA
>CALDHF010000082.1 GCA_937941595.1 uncultured Acaryochloris sp.
ACTTGGCACGAGCCCAATCATGATTGGCAGACGAGTTTTTGTACTGCGTGCGGCTCATCATTACCAGGGAAGAACAATAAGGAGAGAATTTATATTCCTGTATCACTACTAACCTGTGGTGCTGAAAATCTCAAGGTTGCACACCACCTATATGTCGGCTCTAAAGCTGCATGGGAAGTAATTGGTGATGAAGGCAAACAGCATTTAGGTGCATATGGCAGAGCATCTGATCCGTCAGGCAGTCCCTGACGACATCTCGACCTTAAGCAACCTCGATCAAATCGCACATGGTAGTTCCGACCGAAGGGATTTCATCCATGACGCGGTGCAAAACAGTCGCGCTTGGGTCGTCGAAATTTCCGATGGCGTTATCGGCTACGGAGTCATCTCCCATGGGTTCTTTGGCCGCTCGTTCATTGATCTCATCTACATTGCAGAAACGTTGCGCTCATCCGGGTACGGGCCTAAATTGGTAGCATTCCTCGAAGACCAATCGCAATCGAACGATCTATTCACCTCCACCAACAAATCTAACTCGCACATGCAGCATATCCTTGAGAAACTAGGTTACGAACGGTCAGGAGTCATCCATAATCTTGATCCAGGTGACCCGGAGATCGTGTATGTCAAACGTTCAGTGCGCACCTAACAAATCGTTGGAGCGGATCCTGTAAATGCGTCACGCCTTTTGCTCCCGAAAAAGCCGCGCCTCGTTCACAGGCCGCTCAATTCCACCGTTATGCTGTGGATGTCAGGCAATTAACCTCTTGCTCAAAGCAATAACCTTGGCTCTAACCTGCTTCCACTAAAGCTTTTTCGACTTCAGGTAAGGCGCCCTTCATCTTGCCTAGCCAGTCAATCAGGCTTTCCAACTGGCGGTCGGCTTTCATCACCCCAAGACCTCGCACGGTCACTTTGCCGGGGAAGAATACGAACCGCGATCGCAAATGTTCAGGCAAGTTCTCTTTGAGCAATTTAAAGGCCGGTTCTTCCATCGGCGTTTCCAGCATCACATGCTGTTTATCTTCCGGTTTGATCCGGGAGAAGCCTAGGGATTTAGCCAACTGCTTCAGTTCCATAATCCGCAAGAGTTGTTGCGCTGCCTCCGGAATCGGTCCATAGCGATCGTTCCAGTCCACAGCGGTTTGCATGATATCAGCCTTGGTTTCTGCCGTGGCCACCGCCCGATAGGCACTCATCTTCTGATCCAATTCTGTAATGTAATCCGCAGGAATAAAGGCCGTCAGATTCAGATCCACTTGGGTGTCATCCACCTGGGGAATTTCTTGGCCCCGAATTTCGTTAATGGATTCATCCAGCATTTCCATATATAAATCAAAGCCAATGGCCTCCATTTGCCCCGACTGTTCCGCCCCCAGCAAATTACCCACACCCCGAATTTCCATATCCCGAACCGCTAACTGATAGCCGGACCCCAGTTGACTAAACTCTTGTAGCGCTCGCAGACGCTTGCGAGCTTTCTCCGATAAAGAACTTTGATTGGGATAAAACAACCAGGCATGAGCTTGAATGCCAGCCCGACCCACCCGACCTCGAAGCTGATAGAGCTGGGATAAACCAAACTTTTGGGCATCTTCAATCAGAATCGTATTCACCCTGGGGATATCCAGACCTGATTCGATGATGGTGGTACACACCAGGATCTCGGCATCGCCGTTACTAAAGGTGAGCATGGTTGCTTCCAGTTCGCCTTCCACCATTTGGCCGTGGGCAATAGCAATCCGGGCGCTGGGGACCATCTCTCGCAACTTGGCAGCGACTTCTTCGATGCCTTCGACTCTAGGCACCACATAAAAGATCTGACCACCGCGATCTAGCTCTTGGCGAACAGCGCTGCGAATCGATTCTGGATCAAGGGGAGAAAGGTGGGTTTTGATGGGACGACGGGAAGGGGGTGGCGTGGTAATTAGGCTCATCTCCCGAACGCCTGACAGGGCCATATAGAGGGTCCGAGGGATGGGGGTGGCACTCAGGGTCAGCACATCCACTTGGGTTTTCAGGCTTTTGATTTTCTCTTTTTGATTGACGCCAAACCGCTGTTCTTCGTCAATGATCAGCAACCCTAGGTCTCGGAAATTAACGCTTTTACCCAGGAGCTGATGGGTGCCGACGACAATATCGAGTTCTCCGGTTTTGAGGCGGCTGTGGATATTTTTGCGTTCTTCTGCACTACGAAAACGGTTCAGCAAACCGATTTGGATCGGATAGGGAGCGAAGCGTTCTTTTAAGGTGTGGTAATGCTGTTGGGTCAAAATGGTAGTTGGGGCGAGAAAGGCCACCTGTTTACCAGCCGTGACCGCCTTGAAAACAGCACGGGTAGCGACTTCAGTTTTGCCAAAGCCCACATCTCCACAGACTAGCCGATCCATGGGTCGAGCGCTCTCCATATCCCGTTTTACATCTTGGGTAGCTTTGAGCTGATCGGCAGTGGGTTGATAGGGAAAGGAATCCTCCATCTCTTCTTGCCAGGGCTGATCGAGAGGGTAGGTGAATCCTTCTTGCTGGGCGCGCTGGGCATAGAGCTTGAGCAGATCCACCGCCAATTTCTTGATGGATTTGCGGACTTTGGATTTGGTTTTTTCCCAGGCTTTCCCCGACATTTTGTTGAGCTTGGGAGGACCCTCGCCCGTCTTTCGAAATCGCGACAGGGACCCCAACTGATCTGCCGCCACCCGCAGGGTGCCATCGGCGTATTGCAAGACCAAATACTCACGGGTTTCGTGATTGAGGACCAGACTTTCTAGTTTCAGAAACTTGCCAATGCCATGATTGCGGTGGACGACATAATCGCCGGGCTGGAGTTTGTTGGGGTCTACCTGTTTAGACGCAGCCCGCCGCCGTTTGCGAATATAGGTAGGAGTAGCCAAGGTATGTTGACCGAAAAACTCCCGGTCTGTAATCACCACCATCCGAAAAGTGGGCAGCACAAAGCCTTCTAGTTCAGCTAGCCCAGAATATTTAAGGGCAACGGGAGTCCGCTGATCTTGGAGCTTCTCGATGGCTGGAAAGTCTTTGGGGTTGGGGACAAACTGAGCCGGACAGTCATGCTCCTGTAAGAGAGATACGGACCGAGAAGGCTGCGCCGAAATTAGCCAGATACCGAATTTGCGATCGCGTTCTTCTCGAATGGTATCCGCCAACTTGCCAAACTGGTGGGGTACCGCCGGCACCGTCCGACTGGACAGATTCAAGCCACCTTTCTCTTCCGCCAACTCCGATAGAAAGATGCGCTCAAATACCTCAATTTGCTCAAGAGCCGTATCAAAAGGGTGATGCAACTTCGGCAATGGCACCGCTGGCAAACTGACAGATTCCCACTGCTCTTGGGCATGTTCAACCCAGCGATTGCTGTGGGGTAAACATTGATTGGGTTCATCAATCACCACCAAGGTGTTTTCCGGCAGATAATCGAGTAGCGAGGCCGGACTCTCAAAAGCCATCCCTAAAAAGCGTTGACTGCCTTCCAAGGTCCCAGTTTCCAGGAGGGCTTGCTCTTCTTCTGTTAAATAGGTTTTGACTTGGGTCTGCTGGGCGTCACTAAGCGCATCCAAGGTAATCGGGCCAAAGCCAGTCGGCGTTAGCGTCAGTTTTTCACTGCTATCTAGGGAGCGCTGACTGGTGGGATCGAACTCCCGCATTTTGTCCAATTCATCCCCAAACCATTCCAGCCGGATCGGCAGTTCGGAAGCAACGGGGAAGATATCGACTATATCCCCACGTCGACTCCACTGTCCTTCCGTTTCCACCAAAGACACCCGCTCATACCCTAAACGGGCTAAGCGATCGCTGAGGGTTTTGAGATCTAGCTCCATCCCAGATTCCAAACTCAGGCAGTAGGGTTCAAAGGCATTGACGGGAGGCAAATGGGGTTGCAATGCCCGTTCGGTGGTAACAATGGCCAGGGGCTTTGCCTCTGGATTCGCAGCCAGTTTGAGTAACTCTGCCAGAACTTGGAGTTGACCCCAGATCATTTCCGATTCGTGATCTAAGGACTCATAAGGTGAGGCTTCGGAAGTGGGGTAAAAATAGACCGTCTGCCACCCCATTGCTTCCAATTGGGTCGCCCAGCGTCCTGCTTCTTCTAAGGTAGCGGTCACCACAAACAAATTTTGTGGTCGCTGTTGGGCCAGGGCTGAGGCAACCAGCCCTTTAGGAAACCGGGGTACGCCACATAGATCTAGGAAGCGCTGTTCCTTCAGTTTCAGAAGTAGCTCTTCAGAGAGGCGCGATCGCCCCAAGGCTTGCACAATTGCAGAAAAACTCATGATTCCTTATCTTCCTGCTGCGGTCATCAACAACAGGCACCCTATTTTTTCAATGCTTTACCAAACCATAGGATAACAAGGCCAAGTAGGCCATGTTTGTCGCGGTGCTGCGATGTCAGAATCTTACATATTTCTTACTTTAAAGTATTTTCGCTAATGCAAACCACTAGGGTCTCCAGCAAAGGGCAAGTGATTATTCCCCAAGCTTTACGGGATAAGCACCAATGGCAACCCGGTCGAAAGCTGGTTGCCACAGATACGGGGAATGGGATTTTGCTGACTCCGGCCACGCCATTTCCTGAAACAACCTTAGAAGAGGTAATGGGCTGTCTCCCCTATCCAGGATCTCCTAAAACCCTAGACGACATGGACGCTGCGATTCAGCAAGGCGTGGAGGCATCCTGGCATGGTGGCGGTTGATACTAACATTATTGTTCACTTGCTCACCCGCGATGATCAAACCCAATTTGAGAAAAGTGTCGACTTTTTTCGAAAGCAAACCATTTTTATCCCCAACACCGTGGTGTTAGAAACAGAATGGGTCCTGCGGTATGCCTATCAGTTCACCCCCAGCCAAATTATTAAGGGACTCCACTCCCTATTTGGGCTGGCCAATGTTCATGTCAGCAATGCGAGTTTGCTCGATCAGGCGTTGCGATGGTACGGACAAGGCTTAGATTTTACCGATGCCCTGCATTTAGCCTCTAGCCAACAATGCTCTAATCTATGGACCTTTAAAAAGTTTGCCAAGCGTAGTCAGGACTTGTCCGCTTGTGAAGTTAATGTCTTATAACTCGACTATAGCGACCAAGAAATTGGCTCAATACCGTTTTTTTGCAAATATGCATTGGCTTTAGAAAAATGCTGGTTGCCAAAGAAACCCCGATGCGCGGATAACGGTGATGGGTGGGGTGAGGTCAGTACTAAATGTCGGTTGCGATCAATAATTTTGCCTTTTTGTTGGGCATAGCTACCCCACAGCA
>CALDHF010000083.1 GCA_937941595.1 uncultured Acaryochloris sp.
TCACAGGAATACCTTATCTATTTAAATCTCAATTAGACACCTAAATTTAGGTGTCATTTCGGATTCCGACTCGGGCATACTGAATCTAGACTGATAAGTAAGTTATTCGTGTATGCACTTACATTTATTTTGATTAGTGACTCCCGATCGCACTCGGTTCTAGAAAGATCTATCACCATCTCCCATGTTCTTAATATCTCACCACTTCCATATACAAAGATGAAAGCAGAGACTGAGTAATGAAACTTAGGATTGAGGGTCCAGCTCAAACCCAAGAACAACAGACCTCGCCCTTGGCGAGTCTACTACCACTCACCTCTGCCAAACGACGTCCATCTTCAATCTTGTCTATTACACAACAACTCAAAGACGACATCTATGACTAACGATACACCAAACTCCCCAAGACCTCCACGCAAGGTCGGCCCTCTGGCGATTGCAGCTTTGCTAGCCGGCGGTCTCTTCCAGCCTCTCTTACCAGCCTTCGCTGCTGGAACTGCCGCAAATCAACAGATCAGCAACACTGCTACTGCAACTTACACAGACAGTACTGACCCCGGCGCGCCAGAAATTAACGCAACGTCTAATACCGTTACTGTAACCGTTGCTGAAGTAGCCGGTATTACCGCAGTTCCTTCGGGTTTTACCGATCTTGATGGCGGTGCAGTTGAAACGGGCGATACCCTGCAATATCTATTTGATGTTACCAACGTTGGTAATGCAGACACCGATGTTTTTATCCCCGGTTCTAGCAATATAGGAACTGAAAATTTTGTTCCTTCTACTGTTGAGATTGTTGATGCAACCGGTACAGTCCTGGCTACAGTTCCTGCGGGTGGTGGTACTCTGTCCTCATTGAGCTTGCCTGATCTTCCCCCTGATACCGTCATCAAAGTCAGAGTAACAGGTACACCTGCAGCGGGTACACCTGCTGGCGCTGATGTTGGCGTCACCTTAGGTAGTACTGGTCCTGACAACAACAGTCCTAGCACTCAAAACCAACCTGATATCGGTGATGGAGATCCAGCTACAGGCAATACCAATGCTGGAGATATCCGCACCATTGATGCTGATCCTGGTAATGGTGCCCCGGTTAATGGTGAGCGTGAAGCTAGTGCTAGCCAAAGTATTCCCTTTGCTAGCTCGGTCCAACCCCTAGCTTTAGCAACGGTCACGAAGGTCGCTGCTAATTTGGCTCCTGGACCAACTGCAAATGCCAATGACGACTTTATTACCTATAACTTGGGTATGTCAGTTGCGAGTACATCACCTAATGCTGCCTTCACGCCTGCTGATTTAGAAGGCACCGAGATTACGGTTGATTCCGCAGCAGTTAATCGAATCTTAGTCTCTGATGCCATTCCGGTGGGAACCGAATTGACTTCAGTTGGCGCTGTTCCTGCGAACTGGCAAGCCGTTTACACAACTGATCTCACTACAACCGATCCACTCAGTGCATCTTGGACAACGACTGCCCCTGCCTTAGATACTGTGACTCGAATCGGTTTTATCTATACTGGCGGTGCAACTTTGGCCAGAGGGAGTTCCGTAAGTCCTTTTGAATACACTGTACACACGACTGGTTTGAACCCCACAGGTGGACAAGTTGCTAACATCGCCCAGGTCTTTGGTGAAACTGTTGGCGACCCCGACAATGAAGTTGTTTACGATGAGTCTGGAGACAACAATCCCAACAACTTTAATGACGATAGCACTCCACCTGATCCCACAGGCAGTGACTATGACCCCAGCACCGATGATGGTGTAGCCGATCCAGTCACGGATGGCACTGATACTGGCAACGATAACAGCGGTACTGGCCCTGATGGTGAAGACAACGTTGTTAACTTAGGAGCCGTCGCGGGTGGTGATGACATTCTCAATGGTCCTGATACTGTTCCAGGTGCCAATGGTCCTACAGATGACAACGATGACTTTACCAACCAAAGCACCAATGTTCCGGCTGGTGTAGGTCCGAATGACACGTTTAATCCTGACCCGTCCACCTTTGATAACACTATTCAAAACCCAGCTAGCTCTGGCTTCATTGCGGATGTCACGATTGAGCCTATCTCTCCCACCCAAGCGGAAGGGGCTGATGACAGCACATTAACCGGTCAGTATGGTGCTAATAGCGATATCCCCGTCGGCACAACGGTCACTATTACTGCAACTGACGATGCTGGAGTCGTTCAGGAAGCAGTCTATACCTATGGCGGCAGCGGCTTCACCCTAACCAGCAGTAGCACGGGTGGTACTGCTGATACCACACCTAAGCCTGTCAACGTGGGTGACTTACCTGCGGGTCAAACCCTTGATTATGACGTTGAAGTTGATTTACCGGCGGGTACTTCCCCGAACGATGAGATTCCAATTCCCATCCTGGCCTTCGCTGATGATGATCCTGTTAACAACCCTGGCTTTACCGGAGAATCTACCAATAACGTCACGATTGATCGCCTCTATACCGGCTTCATGAAACTAACCAAGGAAGTCCAGATTCTGGATGAAAATGGTGTAATTGTCCAAGCTTGGACTGATGACCAAACCGTACTTAATACCGTTGAGGTTCAACCCGATTACAACATCGAGTACCGGATTTCCTACGAGAATATATCGACACCAACTACTGGTAACGGTAATACCGGCCTGACTGCCTACGGCTTCAAAGTGATTGAAGATGGCAACGCTGTTGTTAACGGCAGCGCCACCAACAATTGGGCCAGTTTCACTGACCATGAACAAAACACCAGTGCCGATCAAGGGCCAGTGGAATACTTCACAAACAGCCCCGATGCTGCGCCTTTCACCACTTCTGATCCCGTTGCTGGAACCAAAGTGGACAAGTACGAAAATGAAGTCGGCCAAGTTGACCCTGCTCAGTCCGGTCAATTCCAATTCCGCCGCAAGATTCAGTAAGGCATCTAGAGGGTTGATGAAGGTAACCTTCATCAACCCCTGCTCCAGGGTCTTAGTGTAATTCTCCATTTTATTTTTTTGAATTCGTAAGGTATTTCCAACATGAAACGTCGTTTATCTATTGGTCTCGGTGTCCTCGCTGTTGCCGTTGCCGTTCCTTTTGCCAGTGGCACTCCTGTCCTTGCTAATTTGCAAAAAGCAGGCGAAGCCCTCGTTAAGCAAATCCTCCAGCCTGATGTCAAACTGGCTCTCTCTGCTGAGAAGCAAGTGGTGACCACTAATCCTGAAGGCAAAAAAGTTGTTACTTGGGAAGCATTAGAAGGTGATGTCACCGTTCAGCCTGGTGACGTTCTTCGCTACACCCTGTTGAGCGAAAATGCTGGCGACAAGCCTGCTGCTGAGTTGAAAATCAACCAGCCCGTTCCGAACCAAACGGCTTATGTTTTGGACTCTGCTCGAGCCAACGGTGCAGAACTCACCTACAGCATTGATGGGGGCAAGACTTATTCTGCACAGCCCATGGTTGAAGTGACCCAGCCTGATGGCACTGTCGTGATGGAGCCTGCTCCGGCTGAAGCCTATACCCATGTTCAGTGGGACTATAGCGAGTCTCTGAAGCCCATGGCTGCTGTACAAGCTGTATATGAAGTTGCTGTGCAGTAATTAGTTTTGGAGCCGTTGGACTCTGCAGCCATTCTTAGTTGATTAACTCCGACGGCTCCAGTACAAGTGGCTTAGGTTTTTCTTTCCACCTTCATAGATATAGCTCTTCAGGCTCTAATTGCAGCCTGACAGGGATCCTGCGTCTAAAAATACTCAAGTTTCAGTGTTGTCAAGTCTGAGCAATCGCATTGTCCAACACTGACCCAGGTTGCACTGACCCAGGTTTTTCGATCCTCTGAGGTTGTGATACACCACCCTTCAGGCTCTAATCGCGGCTTGATAGGGATCCTACGTCCAAAAATACTCAATTTTTAGCAGTTTGAACCTGAAAAACATTGTTTTTTATCTCGCTTCGAGTAAGTGATTCACGCCCACCGCCCGCCCGGCATGACCGTTCCAGAGGAGATTTCTCCCGTGAGAAAGACTAACTTCCCCTTCCCCAAAACCTATTCTTCGACGTGGATGCGCACCTTAACTTCCACCTTGCTTCTGAGCAGTATGTTTGTAGGCAACGCGACCACGTTGGCTCAGACCACGACAGAGGAAGAATCACCCAGCACATTTCTGAATAATACTGCTACCTATTCCTACACCAACCCCACCACGGACACATTCATTGATAGCTTTACGAATGCCATTATTAATGTATTAGATCCGGCTCTGCTAGATCCACGAGGACAAGTCTTAGGGTGCGGTGGTGAAGAACTGGATAACTATACCGGGTTTACAGTCGGACTCTACAACCCCGACCCCACAGACCCCACCCAATCGGAATTGGGTGCCTTAGTCTCCTTAACGCGAACTGAAGTTCCAGACATTGACGGTAACGGTATTCCTCTGGGCATTACTCCCAACGGGGCTAATATCAATCCTTTCCCTCTGGCCAACGGCTCTTCAGGAACCTATAGCTTCTTACTCGATCCAAGCCGAGGCCAACTGTCAGTCAATCAAGCCTACATCTTGGTGGTGACGCCTCCAGAAGGGTCTATCTACAACCAACGCCGGGTGCGCATCAGACTGACATCTGTAACACCGACGGGGAATCGCAACCTGGTGACCTATGAGGCCACTTCTCTGGATGGCCTGCCGATTGCTGCCGAAGGGGATACCCAATTTGATGAAACTGTCACCACCCTCATTACCACGGTTAATGATGCAGACAGAATTCCGCTGCAATTACTGGCCCTGAATTTCTCATCGACGCTTTGTCAGATGAATCAAATTGAAATCACAAAATCGGGTGATCGGGCAAATGCAGCACCTGGAGATTCGGTCATTTACCGCCTATCGGTTCGCAATACATCGGATGGGGACTTAGACACGCTTGCGATTCAAGATATTTTACCCACGGGGTTTAAGTTACTACCCAACTCAGTCAGAGCCTCCTTAGATGGCACAGAAGTGCCCCTAACAGTGGAGCAAAATGAACTGAATCTGACGCTTAGAACTGAGACTGTTCTGCCAATACAGGGCGTGATCACCATTGCCTATGCGGCTCAACTCACCCCAGATGCGATTAGAGGAGATGGTAGAAATTCCGCTACGGTTCAGGGTTTCCGGGTAGACAATGACCTGGGTGTTCGAGATGGCCCTGCGGTTCACCGAGTGCGTGTTAATCCTGGCATTCTCTCGGACTGCGGCAATATTTTAGGCCGGGTGTTTGTAGATAAAAACTTCGATGGCGAACAGCAGCCTGGAGAACCCGGAGTCCCAAATGCTGTGGTCTGGATGGACGATGGCAACCGAATTACGTCCGATGAGAACGGTTTATTCCACGTCAAATGTGTCTTGCCGGGTGCTCGCACTGGGGCTCTGGATTTAACCACGCTGCCGGGATATACCTTGGCTCCCAATCTGCAATTTATTGAACGCAATAGTCCATCACGCTTGGTTCGATTATCACCAGGCAGCACTGTACGGATGAACTTCGGTGTTACCCCCACCTTCCAAGAGGAGGCCAAATAATGAAAGGCTATACTCAAATCGTAAAAACTGGACTCCTAGGTGCTGTTGTAACTACGACGATGGCCTTGACACCCAGCTTAGTCAAAGCCCAGACATTGCCAGAAGACGCCAGTGTAGATGAGCAAAGCGTCAGCGAAACTACAACGGTGGCTGAGGAGACTGCTCCAGCCCCTGCGAGTTCTGAGGAATCAGCAGTAAAGCTAGAAGAACCGATTGTTCCTATGGTGGTGACACCAACGACACAATCGGTTCTAGAAGAGACCTCCGTTGTAGCCCAAACCTCACCTGCGATTACCGAAACTGCGCCGAGTACGAAGGGCTTCAAACCCCTAAAGGATCAAGCCGCTCCTGTTGTTGAGCAGACTAAATCCCAACCCGATGCTGCGGTTGAGACTGTTGATTCAACTGAGATAGTTGAACCCTCTGAGTTAGTTGAACCCACTGAAGCAGTTGAATTACCTCAGACTTTACCCCAGCAGGGTGAAGTGGAATCAGAACCTGCTGCCAAACCTGCTCCTGCGAAAGAGTCGGTTGAGTCGTCTGCGCCTAGTCCTACCGACCAGCCTGCGAGTCAGGAGACAGCGCCTGTCTCTCCTAACAATTCAGGGATTTCCATTCTGTCTCCCGGTCCAGGCAGTGTGATTGAAAAACCTGCGGCCACTGTCATTATTGAATTTGACAGCACTAAATCTGTAGAACTACGGATTAACGGCAAAGCGGTTGATCAGTCTCAAGTGGGTCGCACAGAGACTGATTCTACGACGAATAAAATTCGCCAAACCTGGTATGGGGTCATCCTCAGTCCTGGCATAAACACCGTTAGTGTCAATGAGGTGGGACAGTCAGATCCCGGTGCGAGCATTCAGGTAGAAGTTCCGGGCGAACCTGCCCAACTTAAGGTACAAACTGTTGAGAACAAAATTCCGGCTGATGGTCGGTCAACTGCCCAGGTTGTGGGTTTTCTACAAGATGAAAAGGGGAATCAGTCCAACTGGGATGCCATTGTTACCCTGGAGACCACCGCCGGAGACTTTGTTGGTACCGATAATAAACCTGACCTACCTGGGTTTCAGGTGGAAGCCATTGACGGGAAATTTACGGCAGACTTGAGATCTGGCATTGATGCAGGACTCGTCCGCATCCGGGCTAAGACTGGTGAGATGGAAGCCTTTCATCAGTTTCAGTTTTCAACCCCTATCCGTCCTTCTGGTTTATTGACAGGGGCTGTGGATGTACGGATTGGTCGCCGAGGCACCAATTTTTACGATAGTTTCCGCGAGTTCTTACCTCTGGATGGGGATAACAGCTACGAAGTTGATGCCCGGGCCCATGCCTTTGGGATTACGTCTGTTGGCGATTGGTTATTGACGGGAGCCTTTAATAGCGCTCGCCCTCTCAATGAAGACTGCAATGGTGAAACCAGTCTGTTCAAGGCATCTGGCAGTGAATGTGACTATAACAATTACGCAACTTACGGCGACAATTCGATTACGGATGTGACGGCGCCGTCCACGGATAACTTATTCGTCCGGTTAGAACGAACCTCTCCAGTACCGGGTGCCGGCAGCGACTATTTCATGTGGGGAGATTACCATACGGATGAATTTGCTCGCCCCTCACAATTGTTTTCTGCCACCAGCCGCTCTTTGCACGGCTTTAAGGGAAATTTCAATATCGGTAATCTGCAACTGACGGCTGCTTATGGCAATAACACTGAAGGGTTTCAACGAGATTTGATTGCCCCAGATGGTACGAGTGGTTTTTACTTTTTGTCTCGTCGCCTGTTGGTCCCTGGGAGTGAAGAGGTCTTTCTAGAATTAGAAGAACTCAACCGCCCTGGCACCGTTTGGAAACGGGAACGTTTGAGTCGGGGTGTGGACTACCAAGTTGATTATGATCGCGGCACCTTGAAGTTTGAACGTCCCATTCTTCGCACTGACGTGGATGATGATGGTCATATCTTGGTGCGTCGGATTGTGTCGACCTACCAATTTGAAGGCGAAAATGCTGATACCGATACGATTGGTGCTCGGGCGCAATACACCTTTTCTCGTGCCCTTGATCGGGAAAGTTGGATTGGAGCGACGTATTTCCGTGAAGACCGGGGTAGTCAAGATTTTGAATTGTATGGTGCAGATGCCCTGGTTTCTTTGGGAGCCAACAATTTCTTAGTTGCAGAGTATGCCCACTCTAGCAATAACCTCGATTTCGCTGAGGGCGTCAGTGGTAATGCGTACCGCATCGAGGTGGAAACCAACCCGATTGAGAATCTATCGGGGCGGGCTTACTGGCGACGAGCTGATGTTGGTTTTTCTAACAATGCCACTACTAGCTTTGTTCCAGGTCAAACCCGCTATGGGGCAGAGGTTCAAGCAAAGATTGCTAAAAATACGCAGCTGCGGGCTGGCTATGACCACGAAGATAATTTTGGGGTGGCCCCTCGGCCCCTGGACTTGTTTGAGGATTTGATTCGACCTGGCTTTGAACCCACACCAGGCAACCCCGTCAATAATTCTTTGACGACGATTACTGCTGGGGTGCAGCAACGAATTGGCAATGCGGAAGTTGGAGTTGATTATGTACACCGCGATCGCACCGACCGACTCACAGGGGATGAGATCAATTCCGATCAGCTCCGCAGTACCCTAACGGTGCCCATCGCCAAAAACCTGACCTTACGGGCCCAGAATGACCTGACCTTATCGTCCGAGATTGATCCAATTTATCCAAACCGAACCTTAGTCGGTCTGGAATGGCAGGTCTATCCTGGGATTGTGGTGGGTCTAAATAATTCTTACCTGACAGGTGGACAGTTTGATGACGACTTTATCACCAGCTTAGACATTACAGGTCAGCACACCTTCTCGACAGATACGACCCTCCGAGGTCAATTCTCGATGCTAGATGATCTAGGGATGGCGGGTTACTTTGGGATTGAGCAGGGCTTAACAATTGCGCCGGGTCTGCGGGCAGACTTCTCGTACGAGCATGTCTTTAATAATTCGTTGCAACAAACGGCCACCAGTCAGCAGTTTGCTCAGCCTTATGCCCTCGGGTCTGGCGCTTCGGCTTTGGGATTAACCTCTGGTGATAGTTTCAGCGTTGGCTTAGCTTATACCAATAACCCCGATTTCCAAGCCAATGCTCGGTTTGAATATAGTGATACCGCTCAAGGGTCCAATACGCTGATTACCGCGAATGCCTTGGGACGACCCACTCGGGATCTAACAGTACTGGCCCAATATCAGCAAGCCAGTGCCTCCAATCAAACCCTGACAGGATTGGGCACGAGCCGTGACTTGAAAGTGGGACTGGCCTATCGTAATCCTGATAGCGATAAATTCAATGGGTTACTCCGCTATGAATATCGGAACAACCCCTCTACGATTCCCGATACGCTTTTGTTTGGGAATGGAACCGGGACTGAAGATCATTTAGTAGCCGCAGAAGCGATTTATGCCCCTAACTGGCGCTGGGAACTCTATGGCAAATTTGGTTGGCGTCATAGTAAGTCCTTCCTGGCTTCGGATTTGGTGGGGACAAGCAGTATTTCTCTGGCTCAGCTCCGAGCCACCTATCGTCTCGGATATCGCTGGGATGTAGGGGGTGAAGTCCGCTGGATTCGCCAAAACAGTACGGGCTTTAATGAGGTGGGTGCTTCAGCAGAAGTGGGGTATTACCTCAATCCCAACTTACGGTTGGCAGCAGGTTATGCGTTTGGCGATGTCAGCGATCGCGACTTGGGTAATTCTCGGTCCGCCAGTGGTCCTTATTTTGGGGTAACGCTGAAATTAGACAACAATCTCTTCAAAGATTTTGGCTTTGGCGAGAATAAAGTGGCGCCGCCTCAGCAGCAAGAGTCTACCACTGAAACTGCGGCAGCTCAGAAAACAACGAAACAAGCAGAAGCTCCTAAAGCTGGGAAAACCGTCCCTGCTGCTTCTACATCACAGCCCAAGAGCACGATTGCACGGTAATGACGATGGGACTGCCCCCTCCGGGGTACAGTCCTCTCTCTACCCAACATTAATTCCTACCTAAAATTAACTCCCACCTAATATTCAACTCCTACCTAATTGATTAATACCAAGAGGTAACCATGCATTCCCGCAGCACTCTTCAAGCTCCGCTTCGACTCCCCAATCTTTCTGGTGGCACTGTCGCGGCCTGGGCTACATTAACCTCTCTATTAGCGATTTCTGGTTTGCTTAGCAATTGCCAAAGTGGTCTGGGGGCATGCTCAGCTCAGGCACAGACACCGATCCTCTCGCCTATACGAGCGGTGGTCAATAGCAACCTGGATGGCGAGATTAAGGCAGATGAGGTCTTGACGCTCCGAGAAGCGATCGCCCTCACCAACGGTATCCTCAACTCCGGTGATCTGAGCCCTGCTGAACAAGCACAGGTCACTCCCAGTAGCGATCACAGTCAGATTGATTTTGATTTATCTGGCGACACCACCATTCGACTGCTATCCTTGCTGCCCACCATTACCAATGCAGGCTTAGTGATCGACGGTACGAGTCAAGCGGGCTATGACAGCAGTTCGGAGACTCCGGTCCCCATCGTAGCGCTCACCCCCGTCCAAACTAATGAAGTGTTTCGCGGACTGACCATTGCTGCAGATCAGGTCCAAGTCCGTGGTTTGAGTCTGTATGGATTTACCTCCAAACACAAAATCACCGCCACCACTCCCCCTGCGGATATTTTTATTGCTCATCGACTCCTCCCGGCCAAGCGTCTCCAGGAAGATAGTCCTGAGGTGGCCTATCCCCATGAGGACGAGCGAGAACTCCCCCCTCAAGGGGTTGTGATTGAAGGCAACTGGCTCGGTATTCCCCCACAAGCGACGAATACCCCCTCCCCTCGGTCAGCCTTTGGTGTGTCTATCTATAACGGCATCCAAACTCGCATTCTCAACAACCGGATTGAAAATCATGACGGCAGTGCTGTGATTTCTAGTGTCCAGGCCGAACAAACAGAAATTACCGATAACATCATTGAAAACAACGGTCTAGCTGGAATGCCCGATGCCATTCGGTTAGAAGGCAAAATTGACGGCACCCTCATCCAAAACAACCAAATTACGAATAATGCCGGTAGTGGTATTTATCTGTTTAAGCCCGAAGGGGCGATCATGGCCAAAGACAATCAAATTGTGGGCAATGGTCAACGGTTACAACGGGCGGCAGTCTTCCTCATGGGCAACGACCATCATGTGATGGGCAATACTATTCAAGATCAGTCCGGTCCTGGCGTTGTGGTTACCGCGTATCCCCAGAGCGATCGCAATATTATCCAGGACAACCGCTTTGCCAATTTAGATGGCCTCAGTATTGATCTCATTGCTCGCCATAACCGCTTCCTCGAAAGGTTTTCTCGGTTGTCCATTAATCGGGTGAATTTAGCCGCCCGATCCAGTACGGGGATTCAAGACTACCAAGTTGGGGATGGTCCCAACCCCCTCCGAAATTCCGACCAACGCCAACGGGATTCGGCCAACCGAGGCATTAACACCCCGATCTTTCTGAGCTCAGAGTTCTATTTGATTGACGGCACAGTAAATCTGGATGGCAAGGCCGATCCTGGTGCTGAAATCATGCTGTATAAAGTCTTAGAGCCCGGTGCTATCCAGGGTCCTCTGAGTGAACCCTTGACGTCAGTTACTGCGGACAAGGCCGGACGATTTGCGATAACGCTAACCGATGCCCAGCCAGGTGACCAGTTGAGTGCAATTGCAACCCATCCCGACTTTGGCACCTCAGAGCCTTCCAGAAATGTAGAAATCCAAACTCTACCTGGCAGCTGATTCTAGACACAGGGCTTCTTTGACACCTCGTTGACGGTCTCTGCAATATCGGGATATCTGTTCTGAACCTATGCGAATGATGACGATACCGCATCAACCCTGCCTGCGGCCTGTGATGGTGCTGCAGCTCCGACTGAAGATAATGGCGCCATAGTTGTTAATCTTGGCAATCTCCCTAATGCAGATGGTCCTGTTACGCCAGGAGCCGCCTATGGTCTAATTCGGTTCGAGCCAAAATCTAGGTAGCACGCCTTACTGAACATCGGGTCCTAAGTTTGCGATCGCATTGGTCTTCACCACTTTTCTCTGATTTAGATCAATGATGCTAGCTGTTTTTGCGCCACTTTTGACATACACCACCAGCAAGCGATCGCCACTCAATGCTTGTAAATTCAAAAGCTGACTGATATCAGTCAGCACTTCAACATACTGCTTACCAAAGGCATCTGAGATCCCAATAGTCCGCGGGTCTTTAGTATCCAGAGACTTATCCTCATTGGTATCTTCTTTCAGTATCTGATATACAAATCGAGCAGTTTTCTTGACCTTATCCGCTTTCTGTTCAGTGCCTTGACTGCTGAGGGGATACTGTGTGGCTTTGAGAATAATATATTGATTCGTGTCGAATAAACGGTGAGACTCCAGAGAACCAGAATCCAGAAAGATGAGGTTATGAATGTCACCCCCTCGTGCATAGGAATCGGAAGCGGAGGAGCGAGATTTGCCCCATTGCGATTGGGTGATATTCGCGACTAGATAAGGTGTACCAGGAATGGACTCAAAGGACTGCAGAGTTTTGTCTGGCTTTTGATCTGTTGTTTGAGCATTACCGTCAAAAGCCTTTTCAACCATAGGGACTCGACTACAGGACCAGAGCAATCCTGTACTCATCAACGCTAGTAATGCCGATGCCCCGCCTTTAGTTATCACAGATGGCTTTATCCTCTCGAAGAACGCTCTTACTTGATCTGATTTTTCATGGTAATTCTTCCAGAGCGTTTGGTACTGGCAGCCTTTAATCTCAGTCTTGGTTAAATCGAGAATAATGATACCCAGCGAGCCTCTAATGAGTCCAGAGCATTATGAACAAAAGTTTGGGACTTGTGAGTTGGGTAATGACCGAGTGTGGAGCTGAGAGCATCGCCGTTGAACTACGAAGTATTCCTATTATCAGCTTCTCATGTTAGAGAAGCTATCGTTCATTGTTGAGCATCATAAATTGGGAAAGGCAGACATTTCATCTCTGGTCCTTGAAGATAGTCTGCTTGATCGTATCGATCTCAGCAAGACTCACCTGCAATGCACGACTTGGAAGGTTAGCCCCGCGCGATCGGGCTGTTTCGTTGAAATGGTGAAAATAATTAATCCCTAAAACCTTTACTGAAAAGGGTTTTAGGGATTAACCTTCCAAGTCTTGTGCAATAAGAAATTTATCAATTTTGTAGCTTCGATGGTATTGAATCAACTTAGGCAAGGAGACCTAAGCGCTTACCGTTATCACGAGCAAGGCGGATCCAATTTTGGCGCTGAGTTCGTTCAATGCCAACTTGATTGCAAAAGTTAGTAATGGCTTTTGAGTGCAGAGCAATCGCCTTACCTCTGACCTTGGTAAATCTGGGTGTACCAACGGTAGTGCGAGTCAAAACAACGATAGGTGCAAACATAATGGACTCCGTTTTGTAACTTGATGTAAATATTTTGAATCAAGTTATTACGAAATGTCAACATTTAACTCATCGCTAAATTGAGGCACGAAAACGCAATTATTAAAGAAAAAAATGGATTTAATTAGATTAAACAAAAGTTAAATTGTATTTTCAATCGAATTTAAATGATTAAATTCGATTTATTTTCGATTTTTGCTTATATTTACCAGTTAAATTCAGCTAAGGCATAGGTCAATAAGATATATTTATGCTGCGATTTGAGATTTTTATAACTGAATACTGTGAATTAGTTTACAAACATGGTCGTTAATGTAACGTGAGTAAAAACTCAGTTAATCCGTCTTGCATAACTCAAATTTCTAAGCATCGATACAGGCCATTGCTCCCTCTTTACCAGAGGGAGACCAAGCAGGGTTAGCGCAAGAAAATGTATACCTTTTACGGCCCATGCCGAGGCGAGTGCAAACGATAATAGGGGCTGAAACGTCGCAATTTCGTTGGTACTAGCCTGTCTTATTCAGGAGACAGACAATATACGCCAAACCTAAATTCTAAACTTTGGATAATATGGAATACCCAGTCAGAGGAACTCCCATTGATTCTCTCTACTAACCCGTCGATGCTTACCAGGTATGTTTTTCCCAGTCTGGCCACTGAGCTTTAATATTCTCTAGTAACCATCCACTGACGGTAATTGAGGTCTCATGGGAGGCATAGACAATCCAGTCTAAACTTTCAGATGTCCAGTAGCCTTCATAGCCGTTGTAAGCAGGATCAAATAGAGAGAGGTCCTGTTCGTATTCAAGACCATAGTCACGCAGTTCCCAAACTCGGGTGATGCCATGAGCGGACAAGCGATCAATCAGGCTGAAGGATAAGCAAAATTCTGCAAATGCATCTGCGTCAAATGCAGCGATATCCGATATTTTGCATTGACTGAGGGGATACCAATAGGGGCCAGTGATGTGCCAATGGTTACGAAGTTGATGCCAGATCTTGTGGGACTCGTCTGGGGCCAAGACTCGCTGATACGGTAAGGGCTGAACTGACTTGAGTTGAGAGTTTGAGAGTTCTTGAATGTATGTGCAGAAGGCGTCTCGTTCGTTTGCAATCGCATCGTCTACGTTAACGCCAAATGTGGCCTGAGAGGTTTGGGGTGGCGGTTGCCCCATATTGGGATGCGGCGGCGTTTTTTGAGCGACTCTGCCGATTTGCAC
>CALDHF010000084.1 GCA_937941595.1 uncultured Acaryochloris sp.
CCAGAAGCTACAGATGAGGCTGAAGGAACACCGACTGTTACTCCTGGTGGCGAAGGCGGCGCAACACAACCTGAAGAGGCTCCAGAAGCCACAGATGGTGCTCCAACTGGAGCCACACCAGCAGCGCCATCCGAAGAAGTAGCCCCGACTGAAACAGAGCAACCCTCTAGTAGCACTCCTCCATCTACTCCTGGTGCAGAGGCATTGCAACAGCCAGAAGCTGCTGGAACAGAGGAGGGTTCTCAAGCTACCATCTCTGAATCAGAGTTAAAACAGTTCGCAACTGCCATTCCTCAATTGAGCACTATTGAGAAAACAACTAAAGGTGAAATCACTCAGGTTATTGGCCAATCCGGTCTTAGCCAAGACAAGTTCAGTGCCTTGTATAGCAGCCAAAAGTCTGAATCTCCGGCAGTAGAAGCCACTGCTGAAGAGAAACAGTCCTTTGAGCAAGCAATTACTAAAATCCAGTCTATTGAGCAAAAAGCTCAAGCTGAGCAAGAGCAAATCATACGTGCTCAAGGACTAGAACCCCAACGGTTTGGCCAAATTTTGGCTGCCGTTCGTCAAGACCAAAACCTCAAAACCAAAGTTCAACAAATGCTGCAAACCAACTAGGTCTATATGTCTGACATTAGATATATGGCAGCTTGATTAGGAAGAAAACATTACGACGGGTTCAGTTTGTCGTAATGTTTTCTGTATAGGGGGTCGGACAAGCTCAGGTAGTCTGGACAAAAGGAAACTAAAATGAAGCTTCTATTAGTAGAAGACGATGAGCGGATTGCAGAAGCGCTAGCAGAAGACCTAAGCGATCAGCATTATGCAGTTGATATTGCCCATGATGGCGAAATGGGCTGGGACTTATTAGAAGCCTTTACCTACGATTTGATTTTGTTAGACGTCATGCTGCCCAAGATGGATGGCATCACCTTCTGTCGGCAAATGAGAGCCCAAGGAATGAATATTCCAGTGCTGATGCTCACGGCGCGAGACATGACATCAGATAAAGTTGATGGACTTGATGCAGGAGCCGATGATTATGTCGTCAAACCTTGTGAACTAGAGGAAATATCAGCAAGAATTCGGGCACTTTTACGTCGTGGACCTACCACATCTCCCCCTATCCTAGAATGGGAAGACCTGCGCCTCAATCCCAATACTTGTGAGGTTTTTTTCGAAGAGAAACTCATCGCTCTAACACCCAAGGAATACAGTTTACTGGAGCTTTTCCTAAGAAATACCCGTAGAGTGTTCAGCCGAGCTCAAATCCTCGAACATCTTTGGGCATACGAAGTCTTACCTGAAGAAGACACCGTTAAAGCTCATATCAAGGGATTGAGGCATAAGTTAAAAGCGTCAGGTGCCCCTAGCGATTTAATTCAAACGGTGTATGGTTTTGGCTATCGTCTTAAACAGATTTCGTAATCCTCTTTTTCAGGGATTACGCTGGCGTCTATTGCTGTCATATTTAATCGTAATGGCAGCTATTTTGGCTGTTTTTAGTGTTCAAGTCTACGTCTTTGTCAGTCGAAGACTTTACGCTCAGATCGATGCTGAGTTGCAAACCCTAGCCCAGTCAGCAGCTTTATCACTTCCAGAGATCACGGAAAAAGGGACACCCTATTTAGATCAAGTAGACAAAGTTCCTTGGCGAGATATCTTTAATCGCGATCAGCATAGTCTGGAGTGGTTTACCAGCGATGGTAAGCTTATGGCCCGAAAAGGGGCAATCACGCTCCATTTACCACCAAAATTAAAAGGACAGAACATTCTAGTCCGAGTGGTGCAAGAACAAAAATCATTTCAAGTTCGGGCTTTCACCATTTCTAACTATAGTGATGCTGATACAACATTACGTAAACCTGTACTAGTAGGGTATATTCGGGCGAGTCAATCAATTGCTCCGGTGGAAAAAGCTCAGGAAAGATTGCTGTGGGGTTTAGGCATCGGTGGCACTATTGCCTTAGGTCTTGTTGGCATAGGAGGACTTTGGCTAACGGAGTATTCTCTCAAACCTGTCGAGCAAAGTTTTCTAAGACTGAAGCAGTTCACAGCCGATGCGTCCCATGAATTAAGAACGCCTCTGACGGTGATCAAAACATCTGTTGATGTGATGATGAATCACCCGGAAAGAGTCCATCCTAAAGATGCGAAGAAAATAGCAGCTATTTCTAGCGCTACGGCTCAAATGAACCGTTTAGTCGAAGATTTACTGTTTTTAGCCCGTACAGATACCTCTGTGCCTACAGCCAGACGAGAATGGACCAGAGTAGCATTAGATGCAGTCCTTAAGGATCTGGTAGATTTTCTAGAGCCTTCTGCTCAAGCAAAAGAGATCAAACTGGTGAGCAAAGGGATCGTTCCCATGACGCTGGTCGGGGATGCCATGCAGTTGGCTCGATTGTTTTCTAATCTCTTGCGCAATGCAGTCATTTATACCCCTCCTGGTGGAACAGTGACCTTATCCGTAAACCATAATAACCAAGGCACGATTGTTAGCGTAGAAGATACAGGGATTGGTATTCCTAAAGAGCAAATCCCATTTATTTTCAATCGTTTTTATCGCGTTGATAAATCACGAACCCGGCGACAAGGAGGGCTAGGTCTAGGTTTAGCTATTGCTCAATCCATTGCCCAACTTCATAAAGGCAAGATCACCATTCAAAGCCAAGTTGGCATAGGCAGTTGCTTTAGGGTACATCTGCCAACAGTCAAAACAGCTCCAGCGATATCTTCTGAATCTTCTATCCAACTGGCTTCCAGAAGCAGCCCCTATGCCCACTCAAAAGCAGATTAAAAAAATTGACAGTTGCGAGAGGCTAGGATAAGGTTTCACAATCGCAAAAATAGGAATTAACGCCGTTCCACTCATCTAGACAGAGGAGTTCAAAACATCTGCTCTTAGCAGCTCTGTTAGATATTGCTGATTGCGGGGTGTGGTAGGGGCATAGGTCTCAGACATTCAATCAGTTTCTAACGGTCTTGGCTATTACCTATAGATACTTTGATATTAGGGCTTTCTGTTCCCCCAGACCTTAGGGTAGAACGAATTTGCGCTGTCGGGAGCTGATCCGCCACATATTGCTCGACAGCATTTGTTCTGCTTTTTAGCAAAGACAAGGCCCTCGCACTGCTCGCATCGGCAAAGGTCGCTTCAACCTTCACGGTGTCTGTTGGCTTAGCTACCTTAATCACTCGATCCAATGCCGATTTAGCTTCGGTATTTAATTGAGCCGCCCCTACATCAAAATTAACGGCAATGGTGGTAGTTTGGCTAGATATAGTCTGAGAGCGACTAGCTGGGGGAGCTGTTGTTTGAGACTTGGGAACTGCCGCTGATTTAAAGCTCGGGCAGTTGGTTGCTGCGGTCGAATCAGCCAATTTGGCTACAAATTGACCATCGTAGAATTGCTCGAAATTACTGGGGAGCTGGGACAAACGACCACTCCCATACAAAACTTTGGCCGTATAGTTCAACCGTTGCCGTAACAGCTGGGTTGAACCATTCATCCAGTGATTCGCACAATCTGCATTAAAGAAATATACACCCTGCATAAAGTTGAGTGCTTCGGCGGAAGTGAGAGCGCCCAAATCTTCAAATTGTCGGCGCAGTAAGGTTTTATCTACTGAATTCCTAGCAATGTGACCGTAATAGGCTTTGGTAAACTTTTGAACCTTCTCAGGATGAGTTTTCAAAACTTGGGGCGATGCCACCACAACATCGACAATGGACCGTTGCACATGAGCCGACGAAAGAGACGCAATATACCCTTGCCGAGTCGCATGGGTAACATGAGGTTCCCAAAAAATTCCAGCGACGATCTGTTCGCCAGGCTGAGGATTTTGAAAGCGCTGCCAAGCCGTAGAAGAGTCGTCTACCCGAATGATATTAAATTTCTCTAGGGAAAAGTCTGCAGATTTGTCGGCCAACAACAAGCTCAAATACTCACTGGGTGTATTCCCAGCAAAGATAATAGAGAGGAGTTTTCCTTGCTGAGCAGCTTGGGTTGCGACTGTATTGAGAGATTTGATACTCGTAACTTTAGGAAATTTTTTGTTGTTGAGAACTAAGCGGTCTGCTCCCCGAGTCCAATCCCATAACGCTACTATTTTACCGGTACTAGGGGTTTCAAAAAGCTGATTAATGGTGGTGACCATAAAATCAACTTCGCCAGCAGACAACTTTTGCGATCGCGTTTCCTGATCCAGCTCGTCGGCATACTTGATAGTGATCTGGGCATCTTCAAGCTGTTGTTTGAATTGCGGATCCCAAAGGGTGCTATAGCCTAAAAAGGTATCACCCAACACTTGAACGTCCACAGGACCGGCAGCAGTACTCAAACGAGGACGAGGTCGCCGCCAGAGGGCGGTGAGCATAATTGCAGCAGTGACAGCACCCACAAACAGGGAGAAACCCACTAGCACCTTTCTCTTATCAGGTTGCTTGAGCCGGCTTTGGGTTGCTGGGGCTAACTTCTTGTTTATGGCAGGCTTAGGTTTATTGTAGAGAGGCGCTTCGCAAACGATGCACTTGGTCATATGCATCCGAGTTTCAAACTCACACTGCCAGCAGTACTTACAGCTCGTTTCGCTGCCAGTTCTACCTTCTACATTCACTTTATTTGCCAACTGAATGTCCCCCCTATGGCATTCACACGCTTTATTATATCGACAAAATAAGTCAGAATTTGGTTTCTACATACTTTGAATTTTAGATTTCACAGTAGATTAATGCATTAAGCTCAGATATCCCTTTCAGAACAGCCATTTACAGCTCTATTCTCAAAGATACAGCTTTGATTAAGAAGCCACCTAGGGTTTGGGGTTACTTCTTAAACAAAGTCAGTCTAAGAATCGGCTGTAGCCTGAGCACCAAATCATGGAATCTGCAATACCTGCATCAACAACGAAGTTCACAAACGCTCCTGGGTGTGCGTATCAAACCAGTGCAGCTGATGTGCAGGCAAAACTAAGGAAATAGTCTCCCCTGACCAAGTTTGATCCGAAGGGATTAAGGCCCGTAAGATCAAATCACAGCCATTGACCTTCACGCTCAAAAGATTACTCATTCCTAAATTCTCCACTAAGAAAATTTGGCCCTGCACAGTGATAGCATCCGTAGATGTTGCTAACCCAATATGTTCCGGACGGACACCCAACACAATCTCTCGAGGATTGCTAGCCTGAGGGGAAAGAGGAATACGCACATCGCCCAGCAATGCGACTTGATTTTCACATCGCAGGGTTAACAGGTTCATTTGGGGGCTGCCAATAAAACCAGCAACAAATTGATTGGCTGGATGGGAATAAATACGTTGAGGCGGATCTAGCTGCTGCAACTCTCCCTGATAAAGCACAGCCACTTTCGTGGACAGGGTCATGGCTTCGGTTTGATCATGGGTC
Organism: uncultured Acaryochloris sp.; assembly: GCA_937941595.1. Classification (GTDB taxonomy): domain Bacteria; phylum Cyanobacteriota; class Cyanobacteriia; order Thermosynechococcales; family Thermosynechococcaceae; genus Acaryochloris. Next base: position 5,407 of record CALDHF010000084.1, read on the forward strand.
ACGTAAACTACAGGAGCCTGTTGTTTGTCAAATAATTGTTTCAGTTCCGCCCGGACCTGTTCTCGCAAGAGGGCATCCAAGTTACTCAGGGGTTCATCTAGTAGAAATACAGCCGGATTGCGGACTAATGCTCGCCCTAGAGCCACACGCTGTCGCTGTCCGCCAGAAAGCTGCCCAGGCTTACGACGCATCAAGTCGTCTAAATTTAGAACTCGGCTGGCTTCGGCCACGCGTTGTTGGATCTCAGTGCTGGGCATTTTGCGCAGCTTCAGTCCCGAGGCAATATTGTCATAGACATTCATATGAGGGTATAGAGCGTAGCTTTGGAAGACCATGGCAATGTCTCGATCTCCCGCACTAT
>CALDHF010000085.1 GCA_937941595.1 uncultured Acaryochloris sp.
AACAGTTAAAGGATGTCCGTCCTTTTTTGTATAACCTGTTCGCTGATCCAGAAATTTTGAGACTCCCCTTTGCCTGGTTACAAAAACCTTTGGCCGGGCTGATCTCAACTACGCGAGCCCGCACATCTCGTGAAAACTACCGGCAGATTGGAGGGGGATCTCCCCTGCGCCGAATCACGGAAGCCCAAGCGCATGCCTTACAGGACGATTTACAGGCGAAAGGGTGTGAGGCGCAAGTTTATATAGGCATGCGATACTGGCATCCGTTTACAGAGGAAGCCATTGCTCGAATCAAACGAGACGGCATTGAAGAACTGGTTATCTTGCCGCTGTATCCTCAGTTCTCGATTAGTACCAGTGGTTCTAGTATTCGATTATTAGAGCAGCTCTGGGATGCGGATCCAGATTTACAGAAGATCAAGTACACCGTCATCTCTTCCTGGCACGATCGGCCGGGTTATGTGCAGGTCATGGCCGATTTCCTAAGGGAGGAACTCGATCAATTTGCCAATCCAGATCGAGTCACCGTATTTTTTAGTGCCCATGGTGTGCCCTTAAGCTACGTTACTGAATCAGGTGATCCCTACCAACAAGAGATTGAGGTGAGTACACAACTGATTATGGAGCGGTTACAACGCCCCAATCCTCACCTGCTGGCATACCAAAGTCGGGTAGGACCCATGGAATGGCTGCGACCTTATACCACTGATGTGATTGCTCATTTAGGCCAGCAAGAAGTCAAAGATTTGGTAGTTGTCCCCATTAGCTTCATTTCCGAGCACATTGAGACATTGCAAGAAATCGATATGGAATATCGACATTTAGCCCTAGAGTCAGGCATCGAGAATTTTCGGCGAATACCAGCAGTCAATACCCATCCTGATTTTATCGATACGCTCAGTGAGATGGTGCTTGAATATTTAGACCAGCCTTTTCTCGATTTTTCTCAAGTGTTCCGACCGCAGAAAAACATTAAGCTCTATCCTCAAGAACGGTGGGAATGGGGAATGACCAGCACGGCTGAGCGCTGGAATGGTCGCTTTGCGATGGTTGGTTTTTTTGCCCTGTTACTGGAACTGATTAGTGGTTATGGCCCCCTACACTTGGCTGGTTTGCTCTGATCTGATAGATAACTCTACTTTCCATAATTTATGCCAGTGTTGGCGAATCGCCTGCCTTGCTTCATAGGCAGAGAGATATCGGTTTTCAGGTTGTGGCTGACACATGTTTTGGAGAATTTGAGTGGTTTCCCTGAGAACCACGAAGTGGTCCTCAGAAGCGTGAACCGGAGTCTGCAAGACTTTTAAGAGGGTTGTACCTATAGCAAACAGATCGGTTTGAGCCGAACACTGCCCAGACTTTAGTTCAGGTGCCAAAGTATCTTCTTGGAATTGTAAGATTTGCCGATATTGGGGATACGTTTGACTCAGCTTTCTCAAAATTCGACACGTAATCCCATAATCAACGAGCATCAATTTCCGCTGTTTTTGTGTGGGTTGTAAAAAACAGCCGGGATGGGCATCAGTGTGAATAATAGGAGATTGATGTAAAAAATCAATGATCGTTAAGAGATCATCAGCAAGCTTACAGACTGTTCTATGAGGCAAAGGGGCGGCCGTCTCCAGAACCTTATTCAATAAGGTACCTTCGACATATTCATGAACCATATAAAATACTTCACCATCCTGTAAGAAGCTTAGGAAGGGTAGGCACTGCTCATGAAACTGGAGCTGTTTCAGCGTTGCTATTTCGGACAGAAACATCTCCTGTACAGTTTGCAGGATCTCGGGGGTATTAGTATCCAGGCGGAAGGTATGGATCAATCGCAGAGGCCCGTCAAGTGCTTGTAGATCTTGAGCGATTACAGTTTGACCAAACGGATTCTGACTCAATACTTCAACCAAACGATATCGTTCATCCCAAAAGGAAACAGGTTGGGGTGAGGCCATAGATTGAACAATTTGCTGCTGGGATACTTCAGAAACCTCTCGGGTTTTGAGATGGGTTTGAATGCGGGCTAAGGCAACGGGCAAATCAATGGGTTTGGTGATGTAATCATTGGCCCCTAGTTCTAACGCGGTGACAACATCTTCGCTAGTATCCTTCGCCGTTGCCATGATTACAGGTAACTGGGCTTGAGAATAGGTTTGACGAATCTGTCTGAGGGTTTCCATGCCACCCATACCTGGCATCATGATATCCAGTAAAATGAGGGCAATATCTGTTGTTGCGATGACTTGTAATGCAGATTCACCGCTATCAGCTAGAACAACTTCGTAGCCTTTGCGCTCTAAACGCCGTCCCAACATATCTCGGTTAGCTTCAATATCATCGACAACCAGCAGTTTAAGAGACGTATTATCTGATGGGAGCTGTTGACTATGAGCCTTTGCGGGAGACTTCTGGAGCCTTGGAGTCGTCAGTTGTTGCTCTGAAATTTTAGCAACAGGAGCGGCAGCAACAGATGGTTCTGCAGGGGCTGTAACCAAGTTTTCACTCGCTAAAGCGACGTTCATGGGCTGCTCAGGCTCTGCAGAGACAGGGGTACTTCTCGCCTCTGGTTGCACTTGGGCAACTTGCAACTGAGTTTCTATCTTTTGCAATAGACGTTTAAGATCAACGGGTTTAGTATCATAATCGTCGCAACCGGCTGCCATAGCTTCATCTCGATCACCCACCATAGCGTGAGCAGTTAAAGCAATAATGGGAATAGAGGCGGTCTGAATACCTGCTTTTAAGGTTCTAGTTGCTTGCCAGCCATTCATTACTGGTAAGCTCATATCCATCAAGATTAGATCGGGTAGCTCAGAAGTTGCCATGGAGACACCCTCGCCTCCATCGACCGCAATCAAGACATCAAACCCTCGACGCTTCAAACGGCGACTGAGCATATCTCGATTGAGTTCGTTGTCTTCTACTAAAAGAATCTTAGGCATCAATATAAACCCTCTATGGCTTGAGGTCAGAAGAATATGGAATAATTTAAATTGCCTTGGGGTTCACTAAAATTGCATCCCCATCTACTTTGACTTCATAAGTTTTTAGTGGACTGGATGCAGGTCCTTTAATAACGCTGCCATCAATTTTGTAGGTTGAACCATGACAGGCACAAAAAATATTCTGTTTGTCTTGTTCAAAATCAACCGGACATCCTTGATGGGTACAAGTAGGGTTGAGGGCATACAGGGTATCTGTATTTTCGGCATCCCTAATCACTAAAACTTTATTGTCCCCTTCTATAGTGTGCAAGACACGACCTGTTGCGTCTAAGTCTTGAATATTACCGACTTCTACAAAGCCATTTTTAGTCGTTCCAGTTTTGGGAACTGTTGTTCCTGGAGTAGAAGATTTTTTGGTGCAGGCTCCGATGACAACCGATAGCATCCCTGACAACCAACTTAGGGTTAACCATGATAAGACTTTTCTACGATTCATACTTACTCTAAGTTTCTGAATTAGGTCAACAATAGTTTACTGGGTAGTGGCAATTTCCTGTGTAAACGAAGATCACCTGAGTCTGAATAAAACTATTATGCCCATATTTATTTGGTAGTTTGAATGCGTAAGGGAAATTCCAAAAGGGACTCGTCAATAAACCCCAAAAGCACCTAATTCACTGAATAAGTCAATATCATGAGATTAATGATATTGACCCTTGCCAGTATTTTCTAGAGATGTCTATCAATTATGTTTGAATTGATAGAGAAACTCTTTCTTTAGATTTAATTATTATCCAGCCTTGTTGACAGCACTTTATGCAAGCTACTCTAAGAATTCATTTTAACTAGAGAGAATTCAAGATTATTGAGAATTTATCACGGAATTTGAAGGGTTTCAGAGTCTGTAGAATCTTAAGGTAATATTTTTTTGGTGAATACAAAATATATTCTTCACATTTATTAACAGTATAAAGAATAATCTAAAAAACACAGTCTCTATAGCTGTACAAGTTTTCTCATCTATATATATAGGGATAAAACCAATATTAGCATCATGATATTTTTGCTGATGATCTCAATTTGTCACTGATTCTGCTGCATATGGGCAAACTAATATTTAGAAGGCTAAAGCTAAGTAGTTAGCAAGTTGCCGCTCATTTAGTCTTATGTAGAAATTGCATGAGCAATCAGATTGGATCCTATCCTCAGGAGGTTTTAGGGCGTGAACAGAGTGTTTAAACAACGTCATCTGTTACTTATTATTTTGTTTGTCTTGGCATCTCTGTTGTCCTTGAAGTGGGCGCAGATCAACGAGCAACCCGTGATTGCCCAACTAGGGCCACCGATTTCGGCTGCGGGGGATGAACCGATTGAACCGATTCCGATGCAAATACCGCTGAATATGGAAAAAGTAGTTCTGGGCAAGCAACTATTTAATGACCCAAAGCTTTCTAAAACCAACACGATTTCTTGTGCTAGCTGCCATGACTTAACGATGGGAGGCACAGACCGTAAGGCCCTCTCCGTTGGCATTGATGGTCAACTCGGTACAATCAACGCACCTACCGTCTTGAATAACAGCTTCCACTTTAAGCAGTTCTGGGATGGGAGAGCTTCTTCTCTAGAAGAACAGATTGAGGGTCCTATCCATGCACCTAACGAGATGGGGTCAAGCTGGCCTGAAATTGTCGAGAAATTAAGGCAGTCACCTGAGTATGTCAGTGCGTTTGACAAGCTTTACGAGCAAGATATATCAGCTGACCATATCAAAGATGCGATCGCAACCTTCGAACGCGCTCTTTACACCCCGAACTCTCGCTTTGATCAATTCTTGAGAGGAAACACGTCAGCCTTAACCAAGGAAGAGAAAGAAGGCTATCGACGCTTTAAAGGATATGGCTGTGTTGCTTGCCATCAGGGAGTCCTCCTCGGCGGCAATATGTATCAGAAGTTTGGTGTTTTTGGAGACTACATCAAAGAACGAGGCAACGAAACGAAAGCCGATCTGGGACGATATAACGTCACGGGCAAAGAAGAAGACCGCTATATGTTCAAAGTGCCCAGCCTCAGAAATATCTCCTTAACTGCGCCTTACTTCCATGATGGCTCTGCCGAAACCTTAGATAAAGCGGTGAAAGTGATGGTCAACTACCAACTTGGCCGTGAAGCTGATCAGAAAGATATTGACTTAATCATCCAATTTCTAAAAACCCTTAACGGTGAGATAAAAGAGGTCGCCTAATGCAGAAACAAAAACTTCTTGGCCTTTTAGGAGCATCTGGCGCTCTCCTCTTGTTTGGTGGGTTAGTGACCAAAAGTTTATCGGTTGATAACCAGCAGAACCAACAATATCGAACCCTGATTTCTCAACAATTAGATAAAGATGCGGCTCTCAACCAAAGCGTTCTCAAAGCTCGCTATGCGCTACTCACCTCTTATGATCCGCTGGTGCGGTCAATGTCTGAACAACTGGACTTACAAGAAGACCTCAAACAGATTCCAGGATTTATTGGTGGACAACAGAGTCTCCAACAACAGTTGCAAAAAAATCGCGAGATCTTTACTGAGAAAGAAGATCTCGTCGAAAAATTTAAGTCACAAAACTCAATTCTAAAAAATTCTTTAACCTATTTACCAGAATTGGTGAAAGAGCTTCAGGCTAAAGGCTTAAAGGGCACCCAGGCTGCCCAGTTAGAAGCCATGTTAGATAATGTGTTGCTCTATAGTTTGTCATCTGATGAAGCGCTGGTCCCTCAAATCCAACAACAGTTGGCTCAGCTTGAGACCCAGACGCAGGTCTCTAAGGACATCAAGCTAGCAGTGGCCCATACACGCATAATTCTGGACTATAAGTCACAGGTTGATAGACTCACCCGCGATATCCTTAAACTGCCGACGGGAGAAGCGATTGACACTCTAAAAACCGCTTATATCCAACAATATCAGGCAGCAACCCAGACTGCCGACATCTTTCGATTTCTCAGCTTTGGCTGCTTGTTAGTCTTTGTCAGTGGGGGTGCTTTTCTAATTACCCAACAACAGCGACGGTCCAATCAGCGTGTGTCTGGTATTCTCACCAGCCTCACCGATGCCTTTGTCGCTCTAAACCCTCAGTGGCAAGTGACCTATATCAACGACAAAGCTGCTGAGATTCTCCAAACAGATCCTCAGCAAGTCCTTAACCAAGATTTTTGGCAGACCTTTCCCGATGAATTGGGAGGGAACCATCTGGCCCAGTACAAACAAGCCTTGCAAGAAAAGAAAAAGACCTCTTTTGAGGTCTTCTATCAGCCCAGTCAAATTTGGTTAGAGGTTCGTGTCTATCCCAGTGTGGATGGTCTCTCCTTATTCCTTCAAGATGTCACTAGCCGCAAGGCCGCTGAAGCGAGTCTGAAGCAAATGAACCAGGAGTTGGAGGTCCGAGTCAAAGCCCGGACTTCACAACTGGCATCCAGTATGGAAGCTGCAGAAGAAGCCCGAGAGAAGGCAGAAGAAGCGAATAAGAGTAAGAGTGAATTTCTGGCCAACATGAGCCACGAGCTGCGAACTCCCCTCAACGCCATCATTGGCTATAGCGAAATGCTGGAAGAGGACGCAGAAGATATGGGACAAGATGATTTTGTCCCGGATTTGCAGAAAATTTCAGGGTCTGCCAAGCATCTATTAGAACTGATTAACGCCGTGCTGGATCTCTCCAAGGTGGAAGCGGGGCGGATGGAACTCTACTTAGAGTCCTTTGCGATCGCACCGATGGTTAAAACTATTGCGGCGACATTGCAACCGATTGCCGACAAACAGAACAATATTGTCTCGGTCCATTGTCCTGACACGATTGGCAACCTCTATGCAGACCAAACGAAAGTGCGCCAGAGCTTGTACAACTTGTTGAGCAATGCCTGCAAGTTTACTGAACAAGGTGAAATTAGTCTCACCGTCCGAGAAGATGCGGGTGAGGAGATTATCTTTAGCATTAAAGACACCGGGATTGGCATGACCCCCGACCAATTGGAGAAAGTGTTTAAGGCTTTTACTCAAGCGGATGCTTCAACGACCCGTAAATACGGCGGCACAGGTCTAGGCTTGACCATTACCAAACAATTTATTGAGATGATGGGCGGCCATATTTCAGTGAGCAGTGAATATGGCTTTGGCACGGAATTTACCCTACACTTGCCTCGTCAAGTGGAAGCAGAAACCCCACCCCCTGAACCCACACCCTCGTTCGATAAAATTTCTCTACCCTATTTGGGTGAAGGCAACAACACCTCGGGGACAGTCTTGGTCATTGATGATGATGAACATGCCCGAGAACTGATGCAACGATTCCTCACCCATGCGGGCTATGAATCTGTGATTACAGAGTCTGGTCTAGAGGGATTAAAGCTAGCCGAAGAGATCATGCCTGACCTCATTATTTTGGATGTGATGATGCCGGAATTAGATGGTTGGTCTGTTCTGCGCAACCTCAAAGGTAATGCCAATCTGGCAAACATCCCCGTGATCATGATGACGATGGTTGATGCGGAAAAAGTAGGATTTTCACTTGGGGCGACCGACTTCCTCAGTAAACCTTTGCAGCGAGATCGCCTGTTAGAGTTACTGGATAAGTATGCAAGCACTCCCGAGCACAACTGGATATTAGTCATTGAAGATGATCTGCCCTCTCAACAAATGCTAGGGCGCCTGTTAGAGCGGGAGCAATGGTCTTATAAAACAGCAGAACATGGTAAAAAAGCCCTAGAAATTCTGAATGAGAATGAGACTCCAGACCTGATTTTCCTCGATCTTATGATGCCGGAGATGGATGGATTTGAATTCATTCAAATCCTGCGGCAAAAACCTGAGTGGCAAAATATTCCAGTGATTGTGGTCTCAGCCAAAGACCTAACAGCCAGTGAACGTCTGCAATTGGGCGATGCTGTCCAAAGTATCCACCAAAAGGGACAGTTGGATCGACAAGAGTTGCTGGAAGAAGTGCAAGACTTTATTGAAATTGCCGCGGGTAGTTAGCGTTCAAAGCTCACACAGCATTCCTCCTGGAAATGCTGCCAGAAGGAATGCTAATCCTTGCTGCTACTTGATAACAAGAATGTCAGGTTATTCTTTCACCATTCCAACTTATAGGTCCGAATCACACCAGGATCACTCCCTAGTTGTGCTCCTGGAACTTCTAGAACTTGCGTCAACAAATGACGATCAACATTAAAAGGGGGTTGATCTAAATAAACACCAGAGTTGCTGCTCATCCGAATTCCTTTGCCGTGAATTTTATCTCTGTTGGGAATGACGACTGAACTTTTGGTCGGATACATTTCAGTTATAAAAATTATTTTGTATTGATTCAGTTTTCCTAAAATCTTGGATATTTGCTGATTGGATAAATGTTGAAGCACCTGTCTGACAAAGCAGATGTCACCAGGAGGGAGATCATCCTCAATAATATTGGAACAGATAAACTTTACGTGGCTACCATAGTTTTTAGAATTATGGTGTTGAATGAGGTCGGGAACAACGTCTATGCCAATATACTCGGAACTATAGTTAATAAAAGCTTTGCCCACATTAAAATCGCCACAGCCAAGATCAACAATCCTGGGCTTAGACGATGGAGGATATGATGCCAGGCAATCAATGATGACCTTCTTGTAAGGCTCAACGATTGATTCCACGTGAGATCCACGCCCTGAACAAAATTCCTGTTCTGTTTCTGTACCACTCTCCCAAAGACTCTCTCGATAAATTCGAGAAAAAACCTCTTCAGTGGTTCGTTTTTGATTGATCTGTGCCAACACAAGTGACTTAAGGTTTTGATAAGCATTGATGATTGATTGTGTCATAGCAACTTCCAATACCTTTCGTATCGCTTTATACCTATGATTTTTGGATATCGCTTACAGCTCAGGAAACTGACAGAAATAAATCAGGTAGATTCATAATACCAAATGAATTCGACCCTTACCCCATTGACTGGCTCACCCCAAAAACTCTCTCTAGCTGTTCTTTGCAAGAAGCACTAAAAGCATCTAATAACAAACATTTAAGACTTGAAAATAGTGTCTATAAACTTGATTTTGATGCAATATTTTAGGGTTAATAGCTTGATAAAATCGAGTATATCTTACTCTTCAACAGACAATAAAAAGCTAGATCACAACAGAGAAAATAATGGAAATATGGCGAAACAAAGTATCACCATGCCTTTTCTGCATCCAAATCTAGAGTATTTATATTCTGCCAACAAGACTATGAGGTAAGGATCTCGACAACTATTAAGACAGTGAGACCACGCTAACATTAACGACTCTCATTATGACCATAGTTTATATCATGAACCACGGGTTCATTGGATTAATCCTCACCAAATTCTCGTTGCCATAGATTCAATCTTGGCTTACTGATTGACTCTATATCCTCTGAAAAAATATCAAGGTTGCCCCTGGCACTCAAGGGCAAATTTTCTACCAATATTGCCAGGCTGAAGTTGTCAGAATATAGATGCCCAACGCAAGATTGGCGGTGCTATGGGCGATAATACAGGCGTAAAGACTCTTAGTGGTTTTGAGCAGCAGGGCATAAATGATTGCACTGAGGATAGCGACTAACCATTCACTGTGCAATAAGCCAAATAAGATAGATGCGATCGCAAATGCGCTCCACGTAAAATGACCCACAGGAATTTTGCGAAAGTTGGGTACGCTCAGATACCTGAGCAGGAAAGAACGCCAAAAAATTTCTTCCATAATCGGTACCATGATTACCAAGCCATAGATCCGAAAGGCCAGAAACACAGGCAAATCACAGCCTTGCAAGGCCAAGGGGTTAAAGCCTATTCGTGCGCCTAAATGGGGATAAGAAATCCATTGATCCAGTAGGATCCATTCAGCAAAAACGACGAAACCGACTGCGATCGCAGTTACGGATACCTTGAGTTCAGGCCGAATTTCCCGCCAGGGCTGGGCAAAACGTCCCAGCATCCAAGAAACAACCATGACCTTCAGACCATATAGCCATGGGTATGCACCCGGCCAAACCCCTTCCAAGGTGGTGATCACCATGAACACAGCCATCGGCGCTGTATAAGCGACCCAAACAGGCATGATTATACTCTACTCGCAAAATAAGAGATTGCTACTCAGAACTGAGCATAACCGATGATTTCGCTTTCGTAGGGTCTTGATTCGTTAAGCTGCGCCGCATCGCTTCTACGAAGCGACTGACTCGAATAGGATCAACGGGCTGTTCGATTTGGCCATGGCGCTTGAGGGAGCTAGAAACAATGGCACCATCCGCAGCCTGAATCAGACTGGGGATATTTTCCCAAGTCGCTCCACTGCCAATCAATACAGGGACATCCTGAGCTGCATCAATAGCCAGCTCTAAATCACCAAGGTTGGGAGGACTTCCGGTTTCCCAGCCAGAGATGATAATGCCATCCGCCAACCCCCGCTCAATGGTTTCTCGAACGGTGGTGGTCAAGTTGGGTGAGCCGAGGGGGGTCGCATGCTTGACCAAAACATCGGCAAAAATCTTGACGCTACTGTCGAGTTCTCGACGATAGCGCAGCAGGCGATGGGCTTCGCCTTCGATCAGGCCCTGGTCCGTGGCCATGACACCAGTGAGGACATTCACCCGAATGAACTGCGCCTCCACGCAAGAGGCAATGGCCATGGCACTACAGGCGTCGTTGCGGAGTACGTTAATACCAATCGGCAAGGGGACGAGATTTTTGACCCGCTGCACCACCAAGCTCATAGCGCTAACGACGGCAGGGTCTACGGTGCCTTTAGTAAAGGGAGCATCAAAGAAATTCTCAATGATCAGGCCGTCAACGCCACCCGCTGCCAGGGCCGCCGATTCTTGTTCGGCTCTGGCAATTACAGCTTTAAGGCTACCACCCCAACGAGGCGAGGTGGGCAATGGCAGGAGATGAACAACGCCAATAATGGGGTGGGGGGATCTAAAAATGTGTTGTAACTCCACGGATAATTGAGTCGAACTCAGTAGAGAGCAATAATTAAAAACATTTGAATTGATCACACTTAGGACTTTTTTACCCACCTTGAACGCGAGCCAAGGCAACCCTGCAAAAAGGTCCTAAATTGCTAGCATAACAGCTTCCAGGCTCCCTGTATATTCTGTGATATCTCGATAAATGTTGAAGGTCAGGAGGGGTAAGTTATTCGCGTTTAGGGTGGAATCAGCCCTTATTGCAGAGCCTTGAGATAAGACTGCATCAATTGGTAGTTGGTCCTATCTTTTTGAGCTTGGTAATAGTCAGCGGCTTTTTGGATATCTGGGATGGCCTGCTGGGGCTGTTCCAGAATCTCTGCCAATATGGAGCCTCGGAGTCGATAGGCATTGCCATCCTTGGGGTTTTGACGAATGGCCTGATCGGCTTGGGCCACCATGGCCCGACCATTAGGAAATGCATTTTGGGCGTTTTCTTGGGCAGCGTAGCGTTGGGCTAGGGCCGCGTCTGTGCTCCTGAGCAAGCTTTTGGCCAAAATAAACTTGCCCATCTCTTTTTGCTTAAGGGCGATGGCCGCAGCATTTTGAAAATCTAAGGCTGCGCCTTTTTGATCTTGAAGCTGGAGGCGAATGGCGGCGGTTGCTAGGAATTGGCTAAAGGTTTCAGCACCGGGTTGCAGCTGCTTGAGGACGGTCAGACCTTTCTCGACACTTTGGGCACCTGCGGTATTGCCTTG
>CALDHF010000086.1 GCA_937941595.1 uncultured Acaryochloris sp.
ACCTATTCCATAGGCCTCTCTTCATTGCTGAATATTGATTTAAACCTTCGCCTAAGCAGCGTCAGTTTCTATTGAAAAAACTGTCAGCCTGTTATTGCCTTACTTGTTTTTTCTGGCGCTGTTGTCTGCTAACTAAAGAGATGCTGCCGTTTTTACTAGAGGGCCAGTGCTACTTGGGGCTAATGAAGCTGGCTCGAAGAACACTGTGGGGTGGTCTGGTCGTTTGCTCGTGGGCTTCACAGGGGGTTTCTGGTTTATTACTTGTTTGTTTGCAACTCAGCAGGTGTTTAATTTTTTGATCAATACATTTGCCGTTGGGTTTTTGTATGGACTAGCATTTCTCTGCCTGCTCCTTAGTTATATCAACGAAATTTTTCTGCCTAACTTATTTCTCCCATGGGCACTGGAAGTAACCTTAGGGGTGCTTCAGTTCTGTACTTGCGGGCACCATCTTCGTCAAGCTAATCCCGAGGTACAATCGTCTCGACTTTCTGCCATAGCTTTCGTAGGACTAGGTTTATCCCTAACTAATCCTCATCTTTTTGCGACCCGATGCTGCCTATGATATGGAGCGCGCTGATTATGGCATTCCTTTCCTGAGTCTAATTGCTGCTCTCGCTGTTATTGTGGGCCTGATTCAAATTGCAAAACTTATTGGGGCTTGGCCGCAATTAAACCACAGCTTATCTGTAATCGGTTGTGGATCATTGGTGATGATGTGCATCAGCCGTTGCAACTGATGATGGCAAAAGTGGATCTTTTAGGAAATGAATGGATTCGACTCATATTGAGTCTTCTGATCTCTATGTTGTGTTATGGCATTTTGATGAAATACCCTGTCTCCAGGGTCTTAGGCCTTGGATCATACAAAGATTTGAAAATGTTGACCGGAAAACCTAGCTAGCCCTGAAGCATTTCCGAATGGTTCTGAATCTCTAAGGTTTGAGTATGGAGAAGGGAGATGCCTAGGGTATCTATATCACCATATGTGGTTGCAAATTATTGATAATAATTTGCAATTAATGATCATGTATGTCAGCATAATATCTATTATTCTCTATCTACGATAGAGATGAAAGGCACTAATTTATCTATGCCTTAACGAAGATAATTCTTGATAATATCTATTTTTAGGATTTATAGCCATAAAAATAAGATTTATTGATTATAAATAAGTGATTTTAGTCATCTAAGGCTAGATAAATGATTTTTATGGTGTAAGCAAAAACGTTATTCAGTCTGGCTTAGCATTTTTTAAATTACAACAGCTCTCGACAATGGAAGTTGCACAAATAGAAATATTTATGAATACTATTTGCTTCTTTGTTCAGTATTGCAATCCATAGGAAGATTGTTCGTTATGACCTACGACCACCAAAACTATATGTCCTACGAGATGGGCTGGCAGTTACACAGTAAGGCTGGTAATCAAAAGTTTCAGGCCCACTCATATGTGGACTCTCTCCAGGCTTATCGTAGAGCTATGGCTTTAGCCGAGTTGATGTTGAAGACAGCTAAAAACGAACGACGACATCCCGAAGCCATTCATGCTTATGTGATTGCCTGTCATAACCTTGCCGATAATCTCTTAAAAATAGAGGATACACAAGCTGCGGAGGTGACGATGCAACAAGCTTTCGATCAGGTCATTGATGTGATGTTTAGCCATCAGTATTCCCAGTGCCTGCGAATGGAGGCCTCAAAAGCCTTAAAGATGGTGAGCCTTAAAGCCTATGAGTTTTATCAGCATCTAGGACAACCCAAACAAGCACAAGCAGTGTTTCAAAAGGCTGCGGAGCAAGCGCAGCGGTTTTTCAGCACGCTTCAACCTCAATCCTTGAGTGCTTAATATACAGGGTTCAGCCACATGCTTCATTGTCTTCTAGACGCTGGTTTGAAACTGTTCCGCAAATATTTCAAAATTATTTTCAGGAAGAATATCTATGGTTTTGCGACAACTTAAAAAACAAATCAAGCATTGGTTCCCTGCACCTGTTGCTCAGGCCCATTGTGATGGTCCCTGTGGTGTTTATGATCCGGCAGCAGCCAGGATCTATACAGAAGCCGTGGTGTCGATGACCCGAAAAATCCTGGACCTACAGCCTCCTGCTGATCAAAATCCCCAGGCGATGGCAACCTATTTGAATACAATGTCGCGCTTTATCCAAATTAAGGAAGAGCAGGCCCAAAAGGCCAAAGAAGAGATTTTGATTCTGTGGACCGATTACTTTAAACCTCAACATCTAGAACAGTTTCCTGATTTGCACGATATGTTCTGGAAAGCGGCCAAACTCTGTTCATCCTGCAAGGTAGAAGTGAATCTCCAGCATGCTGAAGAGTTGATGACTGCTGTGCAAGGCATTCACCAAGTCTTTTGGGCTACTAAAAATCGGACTAATGTGCCATGGTACAAAGCCAGCTAGGATGCTTGCCTTTGAAAGGTGTACCCATCGTCGACTGCAATATTTGGCAGTTGGCAATGTGGTGTTGCCGACGACGCCAGCGGTGGCAAGTGCAAGGGCGGTCTATGCTGCCCACGCTTCACCCTGGCGATCAGGTTTTAGTCCATCCTGATGCCTATCAAGATACCGCTCCTGAAGTCGGAGATATTGTTTTAGCTCAGCATCCGTATCGATGTGAGTTACGCCTAGTCAAACGGATCATATCAATCGCTGATGATTGCTATTTCCTACAAGGCGATAATTTCTGTGAGAGTACTGACAGTCGAACGTTTCAGGCAATTCCTGGAGATCTGATTCTCGGCAAAGTTATCAGTTTTTTCTAGCGGCCAAGTGGATGAATTTAATCAATATTTGGAGGAAATCCGATGCATCTCTTCATATCTCTATTGATGGATCCACGATTTTCTATCGTTTTAGCGCCGTTAGTCGTGGCAACCTATTCCACACTGTTTATTCATGAGGTCTTCGATAGACAAATCGATCAGTAGGCCTGCAGCACATTATCAATACATGAAGATAGGGTAGGAGATTCATCCCGCTCTATCTTTCCCAATATGCCTTAAGCTTTTGCCCCTTCAAACATTACCCAATAGCTTCCAATATTTTTGATAGAGCAGTAGGGAAAAT
Source organism: uncultured Acaryochloris sp. (assembly GCA_937941595.1). Taxonomy (GTDB): domain Bacteria; phylum Cyanobacteriota; class Cyanobacteriia; order Thermosynechococcales; family Thermosynechococcaceae; genus Acaryochloris. Next base: position 3,090 of record CALDHF010000086.1, read on the forward strand.
GTGGACGCTGCTGGGTTCAATGCGTTGTGGATTGTGGTTTTGTGGGGGCTTTAATATGTTGATTTTGAAACATGTACTTCACTTGCATGGCGTCAACGCTTTAACAACATGTCCCCGGTCATAGCAGGAAATTGGAGGGGTTTGAGGGTGCCCATAACCAGCCTCAACTGATTAGCTAATGCTTCTACACTCTCACTCGCAAGGTGTTACAGAAAGTGACAATTGCTCCTAGCATAAGAGCAATTCATGGAGCCTGGAGGTGAGGCTTTCTGAGAACCTGAAATCTTGCCTAAGAAGGCTGGTTTGCTCTTTCTAACTTTCTACGTTGTGGTAAGAGTAAATAAATTGAAAGTGTGATTCTCCATGAGTAAAATGTCTAAAACTGTTGCATTACTGTTGTCTTGTAGCCTAGTTGCGACCTTAGCTGCCTGTAGTGGGGATACCTCACCCAGTGGCGATGCTAGCAAGACCAATGATCCCAATCCTTCAGCGACTGATGTTGAGAAAAGCGCCCCCAAAGATAAAGACCAGAGTGAGGGTAAAAAGGCGAATGCAGAGTTTAAGGATAAACTCGATGGTCCAGACCTTTTAACTGCTTTACAGGCAGGGGGACATATCATCTATTTCCGTCATGCCCAAACTGAAAAAGACGGTAAAGATCAAGAAGAGGCTAAGAGCGATCTAGAGAATTGTAAGCTCCAACGCCAGCTCAGCGAGGAAGGGATTCAGCAGGCTAAAGATATTGGTGTTGCATTCGCTGAAAAAAGCATTCCTGTCGGTGAGGTGATCACCAGTGAGTATTGTCGAACTTGGAAAACCGCAGACTTAGCCTTTGGGAAACATAAAAAAAATCCTAACCTTAACTTCTTACCGTCTAAAGACTACACGGATGAGCAAGCCAAGGAAGCGACCGCAAAAGCTAAGCCGTTACTGACTACAGCGCCTAAGAGTGGTCAAAATACCGTTCTTGTGGGTCATTCTGATGTTTTTGAGGTCTCTACAGGCATTTCCCCAGACCCTCAAGGTATGGCTTATGTCCTCACCCCTGATAATAAAGGAGGCTATGAGATTCAGGCCAATGTACTGCCGGAAGAGTGGTCAAAACTCTAACTGATACTCTAAGGACATCTTTGACTATTTAGGGGCTAGCCACCAGTCTCAACGGTTACCCAAAACTGGGTTCGGCGTTCACTCCTAACCCCTCTCCCAATTTTGGGAGAGGGGTTTTTGGGATTGCTCCTGCTCACACTGATCGCACAGTTTCAGAATAGAAAGGCGGCACTGAGGTAGGCAAAGCCAACACCACAGATGCCTAAACCTGGCAACAGTAGAGACTGATTTTGCTGTGAGCTGAGTAATCGTCGGGTGATTCCGCAACTGATATAGCCAAGGGTCAGTTGGGCCAAAATAAAACTCAGTAGGAATGTGACTTGGGCCGATGAAGATACGGTTGTGAGCAATGCACCGTGGGGATAGCCATAACAGAATCCGGCTATGGCGACGCCGCCCAAAAGGATTGAGGTCGTTACGGTATTGGCTTTGATCAGCAATATTCCCAGTATGAATAATGCGATCGCACCCGCAAACAGACTAGGTAACACCATGCCCCCTAAGGCGAAACCAATACCTGCAAGGGATGCACTAGTGAAGGCCCAGACAATCCCCCCATGCTTCTTAGCAGCTAAGAGTCCGGCTGCCGTGATTAATGTCAGATGGTCTACTCCCATAAAGGGATGGAGAAGGCCTGCCCATAGGCCATCGAAGGCATGAATATCTGGGCCGCCAGGATGGGCAAGCACAGGATGCATACAGGTGAAGAGCAGCAGACTGATGAGGCCAAAACTTGCCCAAGACCATCGCCGAGCGTGGTGAGTAAAGGGATATTTCATGAATTCATACCTAATAATTCTAAGGACTTAATGACTGATACCGTTCGTAAAAAAGACACTCTCTTCTGCCAAAGAGAGTGCCCAGCTAGCGTCGTTTTGCCTAGTTCACCGTCAGACTTATGGACGTTCTAAGACATCTTGAATCTCTTTTAATGTCGGTCCGCCGAACAGGGCAGCATTCCAGACGATAGAAAACAGAATAGGGGCAAGGACGAAGGCCAGTCTGAGATCAATGCCTGCAATGACTTGAGGGGCTACCACTTCATAGACGGTGCTGCGGTTAATGAACTGCATAGATGCGATCGCACCTAAAAACCAAACCAAGGGAACCCCCAGGGTATGGACTGCTAACCACCGCACCGTATAGATTGGATAGGTCTTCTCGGGGGGACGTAGTTGCGTTCTACTGGTCATACTGATCTACTCCTGATTGGTACTATCGAAATTCTTGAAATCAGTGATTTGCTGTTTCGCGTCATATCTATCCGTCACAATCTGGACTGAAGCTTTGGATTGTGAAAAATACTCATTGGGATGAGGAGTACCAAACACATCATAGGCAAGCCCCGTACTGACGAACAGCCAGCCCGAGATAAAAATAGCTGGAAAATTAACGATGTGGAGTTTCCAGAATGAGAAATCGGTAATGATTTCACCCAGAGGGCGTTCACCCGTTCTACCTGACATGAAATTTTCTCCTTGTTAATTGAGAACTCTTCTTAATTAGAGTATTGCTATTGATAATATTATTCAATAAGGAAAAGCACAGAATATCTGTTTTTTTCTCATGCTTCTATAAGGAATTACTATGTATTGACTGTAAATATAGTGAATTCAGGCTCTCTCTTGCCCCATTATCAAGGGGTATAAGTCAATATTTGCCAGTAGTAAAGAGTATTTTATTGAGAAAAAAATTTAAATTTATAGTCTCGTCATCCTCCCTAGAGTACTCACCTAGTTTTCATAGATACAAAGTTAAAACGTTGGCCTGAATAATCGTTATAACAAGGCCAGATTTGGCCTCTCGATCGGTATACTCACACCAGACTCAAAGGGTGAGCTTGTCAAAATATTGACGCGATACGCTAAACTTATTGCGAATAACTCTGATTAAAATTATTTTGATGTTTGAACGCAAAGGAAGCTGACTACGATGTATTGGCAGGAGCACTAATGTATTCGTCTAACGCTCTGAAAGCGGTACTAAATGAGAAAGGATGGCGGCTTACACCCCAGCGAGAGACCATCCTGACTGCATTTCAAAGGTTACAGAAGGGTAAGCATCTGAGCGCCGAAGATCTCTATGAACTGCTGGAACAACAAGAGACGCCCATCAGTCTTTCGACCATCTATCGCAACCTCAAGCTGATGTCCCACATGGGTATCCTGCGAGAACTGGAGTTTGCCGAAGACCATAAGCACTACGAACTGAATCAGCCCTCCCCCAATCACCACCATCACCTGATCTGCGTGAAATGTAATCAGGCCATTGAGTTTAAAAGCGATCCAATTCAAAAAGTGGGTAAAAGTAAAGCCAAGCAAGCGGGGTTTCACCTCTTAGATTGCCAGCTCACGATTCATGCACTTTGTCCACGCTGTAAAAAGCCCGCCAAATCTGCATCCTAAAATCTATCTCTATTTCTAAGAGTGCAAGAGCTAGCTTAGAACAGGTTGTTAATCTCTAAAGCTTTGGAGCCACCTGATTCCAGAACTTTTAGCAATTTAGCCAATTGGAACCATACCAGTAGGCCGCTGCTTAACACGACAAACGTGGACATAGCAAAGCCAATGGCCCAAGTGACGGCAAATACAGTGAGGGAAGCCCCTACAAACACCCAGCTGCACAAACAGATACCCAGGTAGGGAACGACCAATCTAGCCTCGTAGACTTTACTGAGAGGTTGGGTGGATTTACCTTCAACCCATTCCCTAGTTTTGTGCCGGATGGAGACCTCAAAAGCTTTCCCACAGGCAAATCCCAATAAGGCGGCTGCACCGATTAAGAAATAGGGTGGATCAGGTATTTCGAACAGTATGGACAAGGGTGACACCATGTGTAAAAAAGAAAGGCATGTTGCGATTCATGATTCACCTTAGCCACCTTTATTATAAATAATTCTCATTTATGAGGGGATGACTAGTAGATTTTTCCTGACTAGACCAAGCGTTTTTCTACAAACATCTCACTGATCAACCATAGCCCTAGTTCTTGGCGAAGGCAGCAACGAACAGGTGCTGAATCATAAGTTGTGATTGGGACCCCCATGGCGGTTGCTTTAGATTGGGTGTCGATAATGGCACAAAAATCTTATGGGT
>CALDHF010000087.1 GCA_937941595.1 uncultured Acaryochloris sp.
TAGAAACGTTGAGAAAGGATGCCTCCAGTCTCTGAGTTGCTTTGGCGCTGTCCGGCCCCTGTGATCTAGAAACGGCTGTTTCAACAACTGGGGACCGAACTGGCTCTGGGTCTATTGGTGCAGTAGCGAGCAACGGTAACAAAGCCGACCAATCAAAGCAGGTATGGCCCACCTCTGCCAAATGCTGTAATAGGGTCTCCACCTCTGCTAACTCGTCAATAGGAACCAAACCCAAGTGTCGATCCGGGATCTGGATGGGCTGTTGACGATGGAGAACCCCCAAAATGTTGATATCTAAGGGGGCTAACGCTGCTTCCAAACCTTTTAAGTGGCGTTCGCTGGCGACTCGGTTGAGAATGACCCCGGCAATATGGAGGCGGTCATCAAAGGAGCGATAGCCATGTACCAGCGCTGCCACTGAATCGGACAACCGCCCACAGTCCAAGACCAGAACAATCGGTAAATTCAACAAGCGGGCAATATGGGCCGTACTGCCTCTACCCTGCTGCCCGAAAGCGCCATCAAACAACCCCATCACCCCTTCAACTAGTCCATAGTTTGCGCTCTGAATATGTTTCTGAAAGAGGGTTTGGACATAGAGGTCGGACGTTAGAATCGGATCTAAATTGCGACAAGGACGCTGGGTGACCACCGCATGAAACATAGGGTCAATATAATCTGGCCCGACTTTGAAAGCTTGTACAGTCCCCTCTCGCTGCTGCAAGCTTGCCAAAATGGCGGCAGTGACCGTCGTTTTACCCACCCCACTTCGTTCACCCGCTATCACTAGTGCCATCCAGCATCCTCTTCCACAAATCACAGTTGGGTCCACACCGTTGCCAGGTGCAGATATTTACCTTAAACCAAGAACAGACAAGTCTTACTGGGGAACCTGCGGTGGGGGCAAGGGAATAGACGGCCCCGGATCAATAGAGGGGGAGGGCGTTGCAGGGACTGTTGGCTGGGCTTGGGGCTGTTTGACCTGCCATTCTTTCAAGGGGCGATTGATAGCGCTCAGAAAAGCGGTAGGTACTAAGGCAACCTGTAGTTTTTGCGTGGGTTTGGGATCTGAGTCAGGGTCTACCTGGGCATAGACCAAGCTTTCTGTGGGATCGATGCCGCCAAAGATTAACTGATGGCTCTGCTTGTTGTTGAGGATTACCTGAACCCGGCCAGGGGATTGATCAAATCCAAACTCCTTTTGGCGAGAGGGTTCTACGGATAGGGTGCGTGGACTTTTGGTGGTGACTAACTGGTTAAGCAAAAATGCGATCGCAGCTTCGTCTGCGAGTTGGTCTTTGGGCTTTTTCATGCGCCAGGTATGGGGGAAACTCTGTTGCGATCGCTCAAAAGCCAAAGTTAATTTGGGTGTGATCACGGTTAATTCGGCAACTTGATCTTCGCTAAAGCTGAAAATATTGAGGGTTCGTTCTTGCTGCTCAGTGACCTCTTCTTCCCGTTTGTCCTGAGATTGTGTCCACATAAACACACCCACGCCGCAGGCAACGGCGGTCAGTAGTAAAGCAATCGTTGTGGCTTTAAGCTTCATCCCTAGTTTGTACTTTCACTCAGGTTATTGATTCGTCTGTCTCCCTATCGCCTTTGCCACCAAAGAGCAGCGGCTGTCGCTAATGCCCCCAGTGGTAAAAACACCAGTCCCAACAAACTCAGCAATGTTTTCATTTGTTCAGAAATATTCAGTGTTCTTTGGATCACGCGCTTAGGACGAATGGAAAGCGTCGGATCATCACCATCCGTAATCAACCAAGATACAGCGTTGACGAAAATATCACGATTTACGGTTTGTTCAAAATAGGGATCATCCTTGGCAAAATCAGAGTCGCCAATAATCACGAGCCGCGCTGCATCCCCTGTGATCTCAGCCTGAGAGCCCTGGGGGGAAGTCGGTGGTGGTATATCGTCTGTAGACAGTGGCTTAGATGGATTAGGGGTCGGAGTGGGTGCCCCCTTAGGCGTCGGGGAAGGACTTGCTCCTGGGATCGGCTGAGGGGTAGCGGATGATTCTGAAGGAGCTGGCGTCGGGGTGGGTGATTCCTTAGGCGTCGGGGGAGGACTTGCTTCTGGGCTAGGCTGAGGTGCAGTGGATGATTCTGAAGGAGCAGGTGCAGATAATGACCGTTTAATGGCGATACCGAGAGTTAAAGGTCCTTTGCGATCTTGGGCTGGATTAAACTGGATTTTTTGGCCCGTAAGATCTGCTTCTGCCCAGGTTTCTTCACTTGTTTGCAATAACTTTGTGACTTTTTGGCCGGGCTGATCTTGAGTGTCAATGGCTTGGGCGAAAGGGAAAAACGAAAGCTTCTGACTGAAGCTGCGGGTAATCGGGTGATCGCCATAATCAACTGCAGCAGGCCATGCTAGGCGGACATGTTTCGGATCAACAATCAACCGGGTATCTAGGGTTACGCCCAAAGATTTAAGAATTGGATTGAAGCCAACATCAACCTCAGGATCCAACATCAAAAAGAGATTTCCCCCTTGCTTTAAAAAGGTATTGATCAGAGAAATTTCTTCCTTCAATAAAGGTAATTTAGGCCCGGCAATGACGATCACATCGGCATCATCAGGGATTTGTTTTTGCAGAGAAAGATTCAGAGATTTAACGGTGATACCCTCTAGCTTGAGCTGACTAATGCTGCCAGCCAAACTCTCGGTAAAGCCTGACAACGGCACTTCATTATGGCCTTGAATCACATAAGCGGTTGCCCGTCGATTATTCGTCAAGAGGGCAATGGCAGGGGTTAGATTTACTTCTGATAACCCCGAGGATAAGAGCTTCATTCGTTGGTTATAGACCAAACTGATATCCCCCAGATTGCGGACGTTATGCTTGCGGGCTAACCCCGGTTCAGCTTGAGGATCTATGAATCTGAACTTAAAGAAATCGGGTCGCTGGCGTTGGTATTCCTTCAGCAACAGTTGATTCTGTAAAACGATTTGGCTTTGGGTCTCAGGGGCAGAGGGATCGTTGCCAATAAAAACCAGCACTTCCACGGGTTTCTGGAGTGCAGCCAATACGTTGCGAGTTTGGGGGGCTAAGGAAAAGGTTTTCTGCTCGGTAAAATCGACGCGAACGGGGTAGCGCACCGCCATGAAATTGACCAAGCCCAAAATCACGACAACCGCTAGAGTCGAAATAAGAGCATTGGTACCCGATTGAGTGGATCGCCATTGCCACCAACGGTTAGAGGTAGAGACTCGTTGCCACCGCCAGAGGAAAGAGATTCCTAATAGCACCACCCCACTCAGGACAATACCTAGGGGCAGAGACAACCACTGACCGGAAACAAGCCCAGCAGACAGACCCGCGACAATCAAGGCCACACTGAACCAGCTCAGCAGATTTAATAACTTGGAGACAACCCTGGTCACGCCTACACTACCACCCTCAACATTTCAAACGATTTGACTTTTGTATATCCAGTCTATTAGCGTCGCTGGAACCGGAATAAATCGATCGATTGGGCGGTTAAAAATAACCCCAATACAATATAGCTAGCGAACAAAATAACACTGCTCATATCTAAAACGCCCTGGGATAGAGTCACATAGTGTTTGACCAAGGATAGCTGATCAAAAATGCCCACCCAAGGCTCTCCCCATCTTTCTCCTAACAAAAACAGCAAAGAGAGGACCAAAATCAGGGCATAAGTGAGAATAATCGCCAGAATAGAACTGTCCGCTAATGAGGAAATAAATAGTCCCAGGGATAAAATCGCGGCTGCCAGCAGTAATAACCCTAAATGTCCGACGAAGAATATTCCTAAGGTAATAGGTGGATTGGCATGGATCAGGTACAACAGTTCAAATCCAGCGACCGGTAGCATCAACGTCAAAAACAACGTCCAAACTGCCATCAGCTTTCCTAAGGCAACTGCCCAATTCGTAATGGGCGATGTTGCTAACAACTCCAGTGTCCGATGACGTCGCTCTTCTGCATAAAGCCCCATGGATAGACTAGGCAGAATGAACATGACCAGCCACCACATGCCTGACAGAAAAGACTTGAGACTTTCTTGAGGGACATCAACGACTTGACCAGCTACTTTTTGAGCTGTCCAGAGCTGGACTTCGCTGACAAACAAACTACAGGCTAAGAGCCAAAAGACACCAGCAATGATGTAGGCCAATGAAGATTTGAAGTAACCCTGTAGCTCTTTACGAAAAATCGCCAGGATGTTGTTGAAGATCAAAATCATGGGCTTATCTCGTCCTCAATGTCATCTAGAGAGGGATCCATCTCCTGAGCTGGCGAGTCGAGGGGCGGCGTTGAGGCAACTGCTTCAGCGATAGGATTTGCCTCCAAGTCGTCCACTTCAATCTCTTCCTGGGTATTCGGTTCTCGGGTGGTTAGCTCTAAATAAATTTCTTCTAAACTGCTCCCTAGTCGCCGCATCTCATGGAGCTCTATGCCGGAATGAACCAAGCCATGAGTGAGTTGGTGTCCAAGATCAGGATGGGGTTGGCAAGCTACGCGGACTTTGCGGCGCTGGGGCTGCTGCGTGGTTTGCCAACGCCAGGTCATGACTCTGTCTAATGTCTTTAAGCAGTTCTCAACCGTGGCTTTAGACCCTTGCAGATCCAACTCATAATTGACCTGATCAGACTGCTGGGCTTTGAGATCAGCTAATGTACTGGTGGCCACGACTTTCCCATAGCTAATGATCGCCACACGCTGACAGGTCATATTCACTTCTGGCAGAATATGAGTTGATAGGATCACAGTTTTATCTTGAGCCAGAGTTTTGATCAAATTGCGAACATCAATAATCTGGCGAGGATCGAGGCCAATGGTGGGTTCGTCTAAAATGATGGCTGGTGGATCGTGAACAATGGCTTGGGCAATGCCGACCCGTTGTCGAAATCCTTTTGATAATTTATGAATAAGGGTTTTTTGAACTGCGACAAGATTGCACTGGTCGATCGCCCACCGCACTCGTACTGGTCGATCACCTGCTGATAAGCCTTTCAAGCGACTGACAAAATGCAGATAGCTTTCAACCGTCATGTTGGGATAAAGCGGCGGCACTTCTGGTAGATAACCAATGCGCTGTCGAACGGCCATGGGTTGATCATGGACATCATACCCCGCGACCCTTGCTGTGCCTTGGGTTGCAGGTAAATATCCCGCCAAAATTCGCATGGTTGTAGTTTTCCCAGCTCCATTGGGGCCAAGCAACCCTAAAATTTCACCGGGCTGGGCCTCAAAAGTGACATCTTGTAGAGCTGTTGTTGAGCCGTAAACTTTATTTAGGTGCTCAACCTCAATCATTGATTCTCACGCTCAGTTACTATGATCGACTTCCCCCTACAAACCTAGCTTATCGTTGGTTTGTCTTCTCTGGCACTTTCTTCTCGTGACCTCAGTCAGAAAATTTCGTTCCCCAACTATGCAGCAGTCTCACCAACTCATTTGGCAATTGTCTCAAGCCCATCTCAACTTGCTGGAGTCCTGTTCTCGTAAATTTCAGCATCGGTACCTCGATCGCTTGGATACATCCGTCGGGTTTGATAACACCCTCCATCAGCAGTTAGGAAAGCAATTTCACCAATTGATGCAACAACAGGCATTAGGCTTAGAGATTGCGCCACTGATGGCCACTGATCACCGTCTGCAAGATTGGTTCCAAGCCTTTGCCCACTTCCCTCCTCCGATGATTACAGGGGAGTGCCTGAGTGAACATCAAAGACTGTATTGGCAGCATGGCTATTTACTGGTGGCTATTTACGATCTCCTCATCCAGAATTCAAATCAAGCTCAGATCTTAGATTGGAAGACCTACGCACTGCCTCGACGGGCCGATCACCTGCGTCAAGATTGGCAAACTCGTCTTTATCTCTATCTGCTAGCCGAAACGAGTGACTATTGTCCTGAGCAGCTTTCAATGACCTATTGGTTTGCCGAAGCTTCGACGGATCAGCCCGCCTCTACTCATTATTTATCGTTTGCCTATACCCAAAGTTTGCATGAGCAAACGCAGCAAGATCTGGCCCAGATACTCTCAAATTTAAACCAAGAGCTATTAGCTTATGAAACGGGGCAGGCCATGCAACAGGTTGCAGTTGCTCAAGGCAAGTGTGAAACGCCTCATCATCGCTGTGAATTTGCCGAGCGTTGTCAGCGACGGTTGCAAGAAGATCAGGATTTAGAGTTGCAAGCAGCTTTGGCTAATATTGATGGGATTTCAGAATGTCCTATTCAGACCCAGGATTCTATGCACACTGAACCCTCACTCTTAGACCCTAGGGGTGGATAGGTTGACGCAGAATTATCGACATCGATTTAAGGAGATAGAGGCCAGAGTCGTTGACA
>CALDHF010000088.1 GCA_937941595.1 uncultured Acaryochloris sp.
TGACCGAGTTTGATGGACAGCTATTTTTCACGGCCGATGACGGTGTAACTGGCAATGAGCTATGGGTCTCAGATGGCACCGCTGATGGTACTCAGCTTTTGAAGGATATCAATACAACGGATAACCCCTATGGTCTTCCCAGCTCTTCTGCCTCCAACTTCACTGAGTTTGATGGCAAGCTGTTTTTCACGGCCGATGACGGTGTAACTGGCAATGAACTATGGGTATCTGATGGCACTGCCGATGGTACCCAACTTCTGAAAGATATCAGAATAGGCGAGAGCTTCGATGGCTCTTATGCCTCCAACTTGACCGAGTTTGATGGCCAGCTATTTTTCACGGCCGATGATGGTGTAACAGGCAATGAACTATGGGTATCTGATGGCACTGCCGATGGTACCCGATTGCTCAAAGACATTAACATTAGTCAGAACAGCTATAGTGGCCCATATGATTTAACTGTGGCTGGCGATTTTCTCTTCTTCACTGCTGACGATGGCTTCACGGGGCAAGAATTATGGATTAGTGATGGTACGGCCGCAGGCACTCAGCTCTATCAAGATATCAACCCAGGCGCGAATGGTTCGAACCCAGGGGATCTAACAGTGGTCGGTGATCAGCTGTTGTTCACCGCAGATGATGGCACAACAGACAGTGAACTTTGGACAGCCACTATTCCTGACAACATTATTGCTGGAGATGAGAACAACAACTTCCTCGAAGGCACTGCCGATATCGATTTTATTAATGGTTTCGCGGGTAATGATGTCATCAGGGGTCGCAGGGGGGATGACCTTCTGAATGGGGGTAACGATAATGATGTCTTGTTTGGTAATAGAGGTGACGATACCCTGAATGGCAATGCTGATAACGATCGACTCTTTGGCGGGCGCGGCAATGATGATTTGCGGGGTGGTGCCGGTAACGATCGACTCTTTGGCGGGCGTGGCAATGATGCTTTACAAGCAGGTGCTGGAGATGACGTTGTAGAAGGCGGGGCTGGGGACGATACAGTCACTGTCAATGACTTCAGTGGTATTGACTCCTTCGATGGTGGTGCTGGGGATGACCTAATTCAATTTGATCCTACTGATGGTCGTGACTTGACTATTTTTCTGGACCAAGGTCAGGTTGAGGGTGGTCAAACCTTCACTAACTTTGAGGAAATTGTCACAGGACGTGGAAATGACCGCTTACTTGGCAATGACCGTGCCAACTCTCTTAATGGTGGGGATGGCAATGATGAGCTCCGAGGTAATGGGGGCCGAGACCAGCTCATGGGCGGTTTAGGCGCAGACATACTGTTAGGAGGCCGAGGGGCAGATATCCTGGAAGGAGGAACAGGAGATGACGTCCTTATTGGTGAAGGAGGGGCAGATACCTTCCTCTTTGCCGACGATTTGCTGGATGGACTGGTAGACACGGATACTATTCAAGATTTCCAGTCACGCGATATTTTGGACTTTAGTGCTTATGTCGACGCAGGTGGCTCTATTGGTGCAAATAGGGTGACCTCAGGGTTCCTGCGCCTTGATTTGAGTGGTGAGGATACGGTAAATATTTTTGGATCTGCTAGTGCGTTGGATACCGCTGAATCCCAGATCTAGTAATGGGTTAACGGTTAATCCATTCATCAAATCTTAAAACAGGAAGCGAGAGGGGGGATTCTCTCGCTTCTTTTGTGAAAACTTACTGTCGAGCTTTTACGCTGTTTAGATACCTTAACTGCGTAAGGGTTTTAGCTTTCAATATCAGAGTTGGGTGCTGTCATGGCAATAGCCTGAGTCAGTGACTCTCCTCGCTTTACCTTGATTAAGTGTGTTCCCGGACCATCATGTCCCCACATTGGGAGTGTTTCCAGATTCAGCCGGGCTGCTCGGTTTTGATCACTCACCACCATCACGTCCTGATGGTTCAGGACTGGCAGCAGCGTGATCAATGCATCCGATTTCATCACAAATTGCATGGCCTGTGTTCCTAGATCTCCCACTTTCCCTAAGCGTAAGAGATCCACAGGTAGACGTTTACAATAGCCTTTGCTCGACAGCAAAATGAGATCGGCATCGTCCCGAACTGCTGCTAGTCCCACAATAGATTCTTGCTTACGCAGTCGAAATACTTGATTGCCCTGAGCTGTGCGACCCATCTCGGGGATTTCAGTGATGGGCATATTGAGCAGTCGTCCTGAAGAGGTTGCAATCACCACTTGGGCTTCTTGTTCTGCCCGAACTACCCATCGCAATTGGTCTCCTGACTTGATTTTTGCTGCTCCCAAGCCTCTGCTTGTCATCTCGGCAAACTCACTCATGGGTAAGCCTTTGATTTTGCCCTGTTGCGATAACAAAATCAGGCGAGCCGTCTCTGTAATCTCAGTACTTAAGAACTGGGCAATAATCTCATCCTTTTGGCTTGCTTCGGGAAGCAACGTGACTAAAGGTGCCCCCTTCCCTTTGCCAGAGGTGAACGGAATCGATTGCATATTGACACCGTAGGCTCTACCACTGCCTGTAAATAGCAGAAAATCCGTAGAGAGCTGAGTTGTCTGGCGGTAGGTCAATAGATCCGTCGATTGGTCTGACAATTCGGTGGAAATAGCGGCAGAATTTTTACGGCGGGAGGATTGAGGTCTCAAACATCGGACGTAGCCACGCTGATTCATTTCCACCACGATCGGTTCATCGTCCACCGGGGCTGGGGCCAGCACCTCTTTTTTAGTTTGCGCTGCGTGGATAATCGTCCGTCTTGGATCGCCATACTGCTTTTTCAAGGCCCGCAAATCTTGCTTGAGAGCTTTTAATAGTTCGTGGCGGTTACTAAGCAGGGCTTCAATTTCGGTGATTTGCTGGCTTAAGTCAGCGGATTCTTGGCGTAAATTCTGCTGTTCTAGTCCGGTCAAACGCCGCATGGGCATGGCCAAAATGGCGTCGGATTGCGGGTCACTCAACTTAAACCGAGTTTTGAGCTGGGCCTTGGCTGTTGTCCCATCCGCAGCCTGCCGCAGGATATCAATCAGATCATCCAAATGATCCAGCGCTGCAATCAGACCATCCACAATATGCTGACGATCTTGGGCATGTTCTAGTTGGTTTTGATACCGACGGGTAATGGTTTGCTCCCGAAAGTCCAGGAATTCTTGCAAAACATCTTTTAGAGGCAGTTGGAGAGGGCTGCCATTGACTAAAGCCAACATAATTACCCCAAAGTTCGATTGCAGGGGAGTGAGGCGATAGAGCTGGGCTAGCACTGCCTGGGGTTGTGCCTCTCGCTTTAACTCAATGACAATCCGCATCCCCTCGCGATCGCTCTCATCCCGGAGGTCAGCAATGCCCTCGATGCGGCCTTGGTTAATCAGGGCCGCAATTTTCTCAATACAGCCTGCCTTATTCACCTGAAAGGGCAGTTCTGTAACGATGATGACGGGCCGTCGATGTCGTCCTCGTCCGGGCTGTTTCTCTTCAATCGAGGTCACTGCGCGCACGGTAATGCTACCCCGTCCTGTAGTGTAGGCATCCACAATGCCTTGCTTGCCGACAATTTCTCCGCCTGTGGGAAAGTCTGGTCCAGGTACTAGGGCCAGCAACTCTTCTAGGGGCAGATCGGGGGCATCGATTAAGGCTATTAGGGCATCAACAATTTCCCCCAGGTTGTGGGGAGGAATATTGGTCGCCATGCCGACGGCAATACCTGAGCAACCATTTAGCAGTAGGGTGGGGAGCTGAGCAGGTAAGACCGTCGGTTCTTGTTGGGAGTTATCAAAGTTGGGGGCAAACTCAACGGTGGATTCGCCAATTTCATCCAGCAAGGTCTGGTTGCCAATGCCGGATAAGCGGGTTTCGGTGTAGCGCATGGCTGCCGGGGGATCATTATCCACGGACCCGAAGTTGCCATGTCCTGCCAGTAAGGGATACCGACTAGAGAAGTCTTGCACCAGCCGCACTAGCGCATCGTAAACAGACTGATCACCGTGGGGATGGTACTTACCCAAGACATCTCCCACCACTCTGGCACATTTGCGATAGGGACGGTCGGGGGTCAATCCTAGTTCATGCATGGCATAAATCACACGCCGATGCACGGGTTTTAGCCCATCCCGAACATC
>CALDHF010000089.1 GCA_937941595.1 uncultured Acaryochloris sp.
GGTGTACAAGGGGCAACTGCATACGGGTGAATGGGTTGCGGTTAAGGTTCAGCGTCCCGATTTAGCTGAGCAAGTGACCCTAGATATCTATATCTTGCGAGGATTAGCAGCCTGGGTCCAAAAAAGCAATAAGTCTATCCGCAGCGATTTAGTCGGAATTCTAGACGAATTTGCGGGGCGATTGTTTGAAGAAGTGGACTATACCCAGGAAGGCCGTAACGCTGAGCATTTTGCCCAACTCTATAGTTATCTGCCAGAAATTTATATTCCCAAGATTTATTGGGAATATACGAATCGTCGCGTATTGACGATGGAGTGGATTACGGGGACCAAGCTTAACCAACCTCAGAAAATCCTGGCTCAAGGTGTTGATGCCCGACATTTAATCGATGTTGGGGTGCAATGTTCCCTACGACAATTGCTAGAACATGGCTTTTTCCATGCCGATCCGCATCCTGGTAATTTACTCGCTACTCCCGATGGCAAATTAGCTTATCTTGATTTCGGCATGATGAGCGAGATCAATGTAGAGCAGCGCTACGGACTGATCAATGCCATTGTCCATATTATTAATCGGGAATTTGAAGCTTTAGCCCATGATTATGTACATTTAGGCTTTCTAACCCCAGAAACGGATCTAGAGCCAATTATCCCGGCCCTGGGTGTGGTGTTCAATAATGCCTTAGGGGCCAGTGTAGCTGAGTTAAACATCCAAAGTATTTTTGATCAGCTTTCAGACATTATGTATGAATACCCCTTTAGGGTACCGTCCTACTACGCCCTTATTGTCCGGTCCTTGCTCACCATGGAAGGCATAGCCATTGGCGTAGATCAGGATTTCAAGGTGCTGAGTGCCGCCTATCCCTATGTTGCCAAACGAATTCTGACTGATCCAGCTCCCGAATTACGGCAAAGTCTTAAAGACTTGTTGTTTAAAGAAGACAGTTTTCGCTGGAACCGTCTGGAAAATCTCATGAAGAATGCCCGCAACAACTTTGATTACGATTTAGGTGGATCTCTAGACCAGGCCCTAGATTATTTATTCTCAGAGCGAGGAGAACTGATTCGCGATCGCATGGCTCAGGAACTGGTGAATGGCATTGATGCCTTTGGCACCAGTGCGTGGCAAGGAATTACTGCTAAATTCCGAAAGCAAATGGGTTGGGAAAGCAATACCGAATCCGTTGCTGATCTGGAAGAAAATCTGGAGCATATCCAACGTATTTTTGGGCTCTTGCAAGAGACGCCTGGTTTCGACCCCGTCAAATTGGCAAGCGTGATTCCGCCCCTATTGGTGAAACCCGAAACCCAGGCGTTAGGCCAACAAATTGCGAGTGGTTTATTGCAAAAGGCTGTAGTCCGGGTCATTCGCGAGTTGATGTTACCGAAGTCCACTGAAGGGACTACCCATGCTGCTTCTTTGATTCCTGTTGCCAAGATCAGTTAACTGGGAGAAATAATTGCTGCTGACAATCCTTTTGCTCTGAGTTGTTTAGCCAGTCTCTGGGCCGCGTCTATCGTTTCTAAAGCGCCCACCTGCACTTTTTTGCCGCCACTGCCATCCGTTAGGAAGGCAGTCGGCACCACCTCTTGGGCAACAGAGAGAGAAGAGGTATTTTCGTAGGGTAAAACTACATAAAATAATCCGGGCTTCGCAGTCGGCTCCTTGACAATGGGAACAGTTGGCGATGGAACAGGTTCTTTTGTCGGTGGGACAGTTCTGGCTTTTGATGAGTTTGGTGTCGGAGAAGGCTTTGACTGGGATTCCAGACGACTCAAGTTCCCCAAATTGACATCCGAGAATTCTTGAGAAGATAGATCGGGCCCTTTGGTCGCCACAATAGCAGAAGCGGCATCAGACTCGGGTGGTTCTGAAGATTCTGAGGGTTGCCTTTGGAGGGCATTGGTCTCTATCGAAGAAGACTGAGGTTGTTCTAACTGTTGCTGCTGAGGGGGCCAGAGTTTTTTGCGTAAACCAGTGATATTTAGAAAAAGGACAACGGCCACAACTCCTACAACACCTAGTAATATCAGTAGAGCGATCTTCTCAGGTGTATTCTGGGGTTCTTCGACCTCAGGTTCAGGCGTAGAGTCTTCTAAGTGTTGCCTTAATGCGGTCGACGAATCTAGGTAATCTTCGATAGCAGGATCTAAGTTGGCAGCCTGTGAATCACCCCTCTCAGCTTCATGTTGCAAAGGTGCACCCACAATTGTTTCACTGCTCTGATTGGCAGAAGTGGATTCTAATATAGCTTCTTGTTGCTCTAAGCCTGCTGTCAGGTTTTCCTTCTCGATAGCTTCAGCTTCGGCATTCACTCGAAATAGCGCTAGTTCTGAGGGAGTTAGATCTTCTGCCAGATCCTGAGTATTTGACTCTAGTTCATAGGCATCCAGATCGGTTGAGAGTGTTTCCACCTCTGAATTAGGTGTTGATGGTGCAGTCGCTTGTTGAGGTAGAAGCTGTGGATCGCCGGGTTCTGTTCCTTCAGATGTCTCTACATCAGACAAGGTCACTAAAGTTTGCTGCTGGCGAAACAGCTCCATCTCAGATTCCACTGTCATATCAAGGGTACCAAGGGCTGCCTTCAAGATTGGGTGGGGATGGTTTGGAGAAGGAGAATCAATCATAGGAACCATACTGTAATGTCACGGAAGAATGCCTTCGCCCCAATGCCGGAGAAAGTACAAGAACTATACCTAATTTATCAATTTAAGCCTATGAGCAGGACCCCACTGAATCAGAAATATTAAAAACTATTACAGGTTTTCTGCCCTAGTCACCTTCTTGTCTGAAAATGGGCCTTGGGGATATTCTTCTCTGAATAGATTCAAATTGATCTGAAGCGTTTAGGTCAGACTAAGGTTAGAATTGAAGGTAAGGTGCAAAAGTTTGGTAGCGTACGCGCCCGTTGCGCATATGATTATTGAGCTATGCTGAACTGTTTCTGAATAGAATCTAAAATTCTTGTAGATTTAAAGCAGCTTTAGTTTTTTAATTTATCGACATTTAACAAGGAAGCAGGTAGGGAAGCTAATAATGATGGAAAACACAATTACTGCTGTGATTACCTCATTTGACTTTCAAGGAAAATACATCGATATTGGCGCTCTAGAGCAGCTCAAGCATGACTACCAAATCGATGAGCTGAGAGTGGAAGCCGCCGCGCTGATTCGCGATAATGCAGCGGAAATTGTTAAAGGAGCTGTTGCTCAATCTTTGCATACAGCAGAAAGCGGTATGCAAACGACCCGCCGGTATGCAGCTTGTGTTCGTGATCTTGATTTTTATCTACGCTATTCAACCTACGCAATGGTTGCGGGGGACACGGCGATATTAGATGAGCGGGTTCTTGACGGTTTGAAAGACACTTACCTTGCCTTGGGTGTTTCTCTAGCGGCAACGGTAGAAGCCATTCAGGCGATGAGAGAAGTCACCGCCGAAGTTGTAGGCGTGGATGCAAGTCGTGAAGTTGGTGTTTACTTTGACCATCTCTGCGCAGGTCTTAGTTAAGACTTTCTACTCATAAATTGAATTTTATTATAGTGCTTCCAGTCCGTTAAATCGGTTGGAAGCACTGTTTTTTCGGAGTTTTATCTACTCTTCATGGACAACTTTCCCAGACCAGCGAAATTCTCCTGGGATGATGTTTTTGTGAGCGGCTAACTGGGCAGCTAATAGCTGAATTGGCAGGATTTCTAATATGGGATGTAAATAGACATCTTCAAGAGCGGGTAGGGGTATATTTACTCCACCTGACG
>CALDHF010000090.1 GCA_937941595.1 uncultured Acaryochloris sp.
TTGTGTTGCTACCGCTACTCCAGACCCTCAAGATTCTGGATAGAATGCAAGGAACAACTGAATATCAAAAATAGGATTGCTACTCTATTGAGTAAAATTGCTGGATTCGCCAATTACTTGGGCCTAGCCTGGTGGGCTGAGGTCAAAACATCATTCCCTACTTGTACATACTTTTTTGGCCCCTTTCTAAGTTGCAAGGAAGCGGAAATTGCCTTGCCTGGTTATGTTGAAGACTTGGAATCTGAACAGGCTCAGAACATCACGAGTCATATTCAACGCTGTCAGCCGACCCAATTGACCCACTGCTATGTAGACAAAACTCAAACCTCAGAAATCCTGGGACTTCCTGGTTAGTGCCCAAGCAGTGGCTAGCAGTTGAGTGATTCAGTGTTTGTGATTAAAAAAGTTTGAGAATCATGCGCTCTCTGCTACTTGATTTGCCATAACAACCAATCCTGACTAAGACTGCTCGGAAATATGGGTCAAGAACTTTGCCAGGTGTTGAGCTTTGGCTAGCCGGATAAATTAAACCGAGAGGATAGTCGTTCTCTATCCCTTTTTATCCTTTAAAGATGAGCAATGCACGAGAGACAGGTTTTCTGAAGGTAAACGTGCTCTTGTGATTTGATATAGAGGCTTACCGTCGAGGTCTTCTATGTCGGAATTTGTAGAGGGTTCCCCTGACTAGAATGATTAGAAGGGCACCCCCGACCAGAATTAAGAATAAGGTGATCAAACTCATCCATAGCAAGTTGATCCATCCTGTTCCAGATAGAGGTTCGCTGCCCACGAATGCAATAAGATGGCCCAAGAGTTGGAATAGATACCCTAGACTGGGGCCCAGGATAAAACTCATGAGGAGTCCGTACGTAAACCAACATGCGATCGCAACCCACCAAGAAACGCTGCCATGAGACATCCGAGATAACGCATGCCCTTCTAATTCAATCATTGTCATTGGGGTCACCGCTGTTCTTGTTCTGCGGGGATACCGATAGAGCGATCGACTGGAAACCCCGATTGTGGGGTTTTGTGGAGACTCAGCACGATATCGAGCAAATTGAGGATTCTGTTTTACGTTGGGCAGATTGCTCATAAAAATTATTTCTCCTGAAAGGAAAAGCAGTTGTTGAGACTAGAAGATAGCCGCTAAGTCTTAGAGATTTAGCGTCGGACTATCAAGGACGAACCGCTTTAGGGGTCTGAATTTGAGCTATATAATCATTGATCGAGTAGCGGGTTGATGTCTGTGACTATCGTCCTGAGGGTAGGTGATGGCCGGATGCTGAACGGGTGATATTGGTCACCTTGCAAAAAAACTGGCCGAAAAGCAGGCAGCCAAAACGCCATTAAATGTGGACTCCCAAAGCGAGCGTTGGTTTGAAGTCCACCTATGATGGGCGAATTAGCGACGAGATGATAGCGCTCGATGTCTATTAAAATTGAGCAGATTTTTCTCTGGAATAGATAACGTGAAAAGCCAGAGCAGTAGTATGGGTGTGTTTCTGCCGAGGAGCCTGCGATAGATTTTAGGCCATTGGCCGGAAGTAAGCAGCAAGACCAACCAGCTATGCCCCCTTCTATATCAGCATTTGAGGCGAACAATACTTATGACATCCTCAGAGACCCGAACAGCTTGGCTGCAAGAACACACCGATCTGGATATCTTTCCGGAAAAGATCCTGGCTCGTTTGGTGGGCAAGGTGGACGAACAGATCGTAGCCGCCAATCGGAGACTGATATTAGAAGAGACCTTGCCAGATGCAGTCTATATTCTGCGGCAAGGCCATCTGGAGAGCTATCACACCAACCTGGACGGTCCGGCACAAGCCACTAGCTTATTGCCGGGGTCTGTCTTGCATCTCTTTGATATCTTGCTCGACCAGCCCACTTCCCAAACCGTCAATACCATCACAGATTGCGATTTTTGGGTGATTTCCAAAACAGATCTGCTGAAAATAGCGGGCCAATATCCAGAAATGACGCGCATCGTATCGCAAAAGCTAGCGCAGGATTTGGCCCAAGTCTCCCAACGGTTGGCGGTTGAACAGGAGCGACAAGCCATCCTCAGACCTTATCTTGTCCCTAGAGTTAACAGAGGGATAGTTGGCTCTAGCCGCTATGCGAAACGGTTACGAGAGCAGCTCAAAGAGGCTGCGCAAACTCGAGAATCGGTGCTAATTTTTGGTGAGCCAGGGCTGGAAAAAGATAATGCTGCCTCTTTGGTTCACTTTGGATCAGCCTGGCGGCGAGAGCCCATGGTGAAAATTAACTGCAATACCTTACAACTGAGTGGAGCCGACTTATTTGGTCGGGTCGGCGGTAAACCGGGCCTGATAGAGGCGGTGGGGAAAGGGACTATCCTGCTCAACAATATTCAGGAACTCCCACCAGAGCTATGTCCACAATTGCGGCAGCTATTAGAAACCCAGACCTACTTCCCTGTCCAACGAGAGGGCAATCCTGGCCAACCTCGGCAGAGCCAAGCGAGATTGATCTTTACATCCGAACAGAGACAGCCCGAACTGGATGAGTTGCTCGTGTATCGGATTAAAATTCCGCCGTTGCGGGTGAGTAAAGCCGATCTGAGTGCCCAGATTGAGTACTACATCAGTCTGATGACGAAGGAGCAGGGAATCGCCAAATCCCAAATCACGCCTGAGGCCCTGAGACGTCTGCAAAGCTATAACTTTCCGGGCAATATTGTTGAGCTACAAAGCTTAGTGAAGCGGGCGATCTTGCAATCATCTCCCAATGAGGAACTCACGGCAGAAATCTTTTGGTCTGCCCAAAATCGGCAACAGCGCTTTCGACTCAATCTGCTGAATGCCAACCCTTGGTTACGGCGATTTTTACAGAGTTCCTGGTGGCCTACCCGCATTAACTATGGCCTGGTGCTGCCCCTATTTATTTTTGTGGTGATCATCCTGTTTGTCGGCCCCCAACAACGGAGTCAGAACTTTGCTCTGAATCTATTTTGGGCCTGGTGGTGGCCATTGATATTAATTGGCTTCCCCTTTGTCGGGCGTTTGTGGTGTTCGGTCTGCCCCTTTATGATTTGCGGTGAACTCCTGCAAAAACTATCTCTGTGGCTGGTGCCCAGACAATTGCGACGATGGCCCCGACAGCAGGCTGAGCAGTGGGGAGGCTGGTTTCTATTTGGCCTGTTTGTCCTCATCTTTCTCTGGGAAGAGTTATGGAACTTGGAAGATACGGCCTATCTGTCCAGCTGCCTGTTGCTCCTGATCACGGCAGGTGCCGTCATTTGCTCCCAAATTTTTGAACGACGGTTTTGGTGTCGATATCTCTGTCCCATCGGCGGCATGAATGGCCTATTTGCCAAACTTTCCATGACCGAATTGAGAGCCCAACAAGGGACCTGTTCTGCTGAATGCACTACCTACCAATGCTATAAAGGCGGACCCCAAAAAGGCGAAGGGCAAGAAACGGGCGGCTGCCCTATCTATTCTCATCCCGCCCAGCTAGAAGAGAACCGCGATTGTGTGCTTTGCATGACCTGCCTGAAAGCTTGTCCCCATCGTTCTGTAGAGTTCAATCTGCGTCCTCCCGGCATTGAATTATGGACGACCCATACGCCTCGTCTGTATGAAGTTGCCCTGCTGCTATTGCTACTCGGAGGGATATTTTTGCATCGGTTGCCCGAACTCCAGCTTTGGTTAGGCGTGAACTTTCATCTGGAGCAGTTTGCCCCCCACTTACTGATATCTCTGATGGTGTTGCTGGGTGCAGCGAGTATTCCCTTGCTTTCTCACCAAGTCTTATGCCGCTTGAGCACTAAATTGAAGCCTAGATCTTTTGTAGAACTGACCTATGGCTATTTACCCTTAGTGTTAGGGGGGACTTTAGCCCATTATTTACGCATGGCACTGAGAGAAGCGGGGCTAATTTTACCGGTGACGTGGGCTACGTTTGGTTTCTCTGGTACTGGATTACCCATTTTAGTTGCACATCCGGCTGTCATTAGTTTTTTGCAAGGCACCACGATCGGGTTTGCAGTCTTATGCTCATGGATTCTGACCCAAAAAATCGCCCGTCAACCTATTTCTATGCTGCTTCCTCAGCACATGACCAGTCTAGGATTAGGATGCTGTTTGTGGTCAGTGATCGTGGGGCTGTGATGGTGATGGATAGACTATGACCACCCCTGCGATGGGGCTGTTGAGGA
>CALDHF010000091.1 GCA_937941595.1 uncultured Acaryochloris sp.
CACTTCTGCGATCGCACGATCCATAAATGCTTGCCAATGGGGAATGGGCTGCCAGATTTGCAGTAACGCCTGTTGAGCTTCCTCAGGTGCCATCTGTTGTCGCAGAACTCGATACAGATACATAAACGCCGAGACCCGCATATTTTTAGCACAATGCACAAAAACTTGAGAATCCGAGCGCTGATCCATCACCTCAAAGAACTGAGTGACATCATCCAAAGTTGGAGTTTCCCAATCCACCGGAATGTGAACATACTCCATCCCTAATTGAGTGACAATCTCACCTTCTTCAGGAATCGCATCTGTTGAATGGACCTGCGCCAAATTCACGATACTTTGATAGCCCGCCGCTCTGATATCCGTAAATTGAGCAACCGTGGGTTGGCCAGCAGTTCCTACCCTATCGGACAGTAACAGGAAAGCCTGAATCTGCTTGAGGGGATCTTGCTCCTGATTCATCGGCATGATCACGAAAGGCTCGACTCCGTAGTTCTCCCTAAGCTCTAGGGTACAAGATTGACCTCAAAAGCAAACCTTGCTGTTTGGTTTCCGTAGATATGCTGACCCTGGTTTTTCTGTTGCGGGATGTTACCGGCGACACAACCCTACTCAAATCACCACAATTGAGTGATCTCCCTGAATACAGGCCGTAGGGACTCACACTACTCTAAGGACATCGCTAGAGGAGGACAAGTCATGACCATTCGTTGGCAGCAATTGCTCGTGAGTTTATGCCTGTGGTTCATTGCCGAATTGTTCCTCAATCTCGTTGGTATTGACGATCTCGTAGATTACAGCGAATACATCTTCGATCGCCACGCCGTTGTGATGCTGCGTTCCTCCGCACAGCGTCCGCCGCTGCCCTTTTTTAGCCATCAGCAATGGGTAGATGCCAAATAGTGTCTCATTACGATTACCAACGACGAGGGAATGGGCGAAGATATCACTCTAAAGACCAACCTCAGATTGGTAGAGATGTGCTACGTCTAAGTGACTTATAGACTCATAAGCAGCTTCAATTACACCTTTGCCGCGCAAAAATCCAGTATTTGCCCCAGGACAGATATAATTAAGGGTATCTGGGGTAAATTTTTCAATTAGCTTTTGGAGGCTTGTCACCTGTCGTCGCCAATGAAAGGTCTTTGCTGTTCTTAGGGGAACGGGTTGTCCCTGCTGATTGGGTAAGAGATGCCGCCCCGTAAACAAAACACCCCCTCTAGACCGATAATGAAGACAAGCAGACCCTGGAGAAAACCCTGGGGTCCAGATCAGGGTACACTGGGGCGTTAATATTTGTTCATGACTAAACGACGTTACCTCCAGGTTGGGCAATAAGTAGGCTTCCTGCTCTTGGATCGCAATCTGACAGGAAAATGTCTCTTGAATTTGACGAGCATAGGAACTAATTCCCTGGCGATGAGTAAATACGAGCCAATCTACACCTCCCTGCTCTGTCATAAATAATTTTGTATGATCAGTCCAGGCTGGACAATCCACAAGGATGTTGCCGTCATTTTCTACAATGAGGTAAGCGGTACCACCCAGCGTCTCTCGATTGGGCGGAAACGCAAAAATTGACTCTAAGACCTGATGTGGTTCTTTGCTCACAGTAGTTCCCTTTGCTCGTGTCTTGGCAACCGATAACAACCTATCTGCATGATTTGGATTTCTCTTTCTCTCTTTGGACTGATTTTGTATCTTATCGTCCATTACCGTGTTTCTCAGACAACGACTGCCCCAACATGGGCTTTGTGGCTCGTACTGATGCTGCCAGCGCTTGTCGTGGGTGGATGGGCAGCAGTGTATGGGGAGAAAGCTGATCCGCCTCCGCAGTTGCTGATTCCTTGTACTCTGATTAGCCTGTTTTTATACCTATATTTGGTGCGCTCTAGTCTTCGGCCCACCGAGCCTAAGCCCTCCCCTGAGGAGCACGACACTGAATCGGAAGAGACTATAGAGGAAGAAGCCGCTCTACCCAAGCCGCTACCCCCACCAAATTTATTAACCAAAGAAGAAGAAAGCCAGCTGCAAACCTGTTTTCCTTGGTCTATCTTTTACTTGCAAAATGTGGATGCTCGCCCTCAGGTTGTGATCTGTCGAGGGCAGTTGCGATCGCAACCCAATACGGCCTACCAAACCATCCAGAAAAATATCCAAACCCAGTTTGGCAATCGCTTTCTCGTGGTTTTTCAAGCAGGTGCCCAGGACAAACCCTTCTTTGTCTTAGTGCCTAATCCTCAAGCTCAGGAACGCAAAGCCAACAAAGCTCCTCTGAATCGTCCTGGTTTAGCCTTTGGCTTATTGGTGTGCACCGTACTCACCACAGCCTGGGCAGGGTTACGCTTCAGTGATGGCGAGATCACCCGCCAAATCCTCCGCAGTCAACCTCAACTTTTAGTGAAGGGCCTGCCCTATGCCATCGCCTTAGTCGCGATTTTAGGACTGCATGAGCTAGGACATTACTTCACGGCTCGTTACTACCGGATCAAAGCCAGTCTGCCCTATTTTGTGCCGATGCCCTGGAGTCTCTTTCCCATTGGTACCCTTGGGGCTTTTGTGCAAACGAGATCGCCCTACCCTAATCGCAAAGCCCTCTTTGATGTAGGCATAGCAGGTCCTTTAGCTGGCTTGGTGATCACGATTCCGATCTTGGTTGTGGGGTTGATGCAGTCTACGGTTGTTGCCATCCCTGACAAAATTCAAGGACTGCCCTTTAACGCCATGGATCCGTCTTCTTCCGTGCTGTTCTCTCTCTTTTCTAAGCTTATTCTTGGGAGTGAATTGACCTTAGGGCAAGGCATCGATTTGCATCCATTTGCGATCGCAGGTTGGATTGGCCTGATCGTCACTGCGTTGAACCTCATGCCCATTGGCCAACTGGATGGCGGACACATCGTTCATGCCATGTTTGGCCAACGGAATGGGGCGATTATTGGTCAAATCTCCCGCTTACTCGTGTTGCTCTTAGCCTTTGTCCAACGCCCTTTATTGCTCTGGGCTATTGTCTTATTATTTATGCCCACCGTCGATCAGCCCGCCCTCAATGATGTCAGCGAACTGGACAATACCCGCGATCTTCTAGGGCTGATCGCCTTGGGGCTATTAGTGATGATTATTTTGCCCCTGCCCCATAGCTTGGCTCACCTTCTGTTTGCCGCAAACCCACTTCCATAGAGGATGGGTCTCTCCCTGCACCCGAATTCGGATCACCTGCTGGCTCAAACGCTGCTGCTCGTAGGCTGGCAACCCCCACAGAATGACCCGACTCTGCCAAACCAACACCGCCAACGTCATCCCTAAACAAAGTCCTAAGCCCGCAGCCGCAAAGCGATTAAAGACAAACGTATATCGCACCGCTGACCACGTAAAGTAGTCCAGCCACAACCGAATAGCATGGCGAAGATTCCAAAGACTCAGACTCCCTACCGTTAGCCATAGCCCACCTACAAACAGCCAGCGAGCATAAACGGTCACTTGGAACAACCGCAACACCTCTTCTTGAAGGCGAGGATCTAAGGTCTGGGCAGCATTAGCTGATGGGTCTTCAGGACGCTCGCTCATACACTAAAGATCTTCAGAGCTGGTATCAGTCGCTAATCGATAACTGCCTCGCTCCTGTCGCTGTCGCCACCAAGCGAGTAAGGTGCTGGCAATAAAAATACTCGAGTATGCACCCGCGGCAAATCCGACCATCAAAGTCAAGGCAAAATCCTTGAGGGTTTCTCCCCCAAAGATATAAATGCCTAAAAGGGGTAAACCCGTGGTCAGGGAGGTGTTGATGGATCGGCCTAAGGTCTGATTGACAGCAATATCAACGGTTTCTGTAATCGAGCGTTTGCCATTGAGTTTGATATTCTCGCGCACGCGATCGTAGATCACCACCGTGTCGTTGACGGAAAAACCAATAATCGTTAGTAAGCCTACGATAAAGAGGCTATTCACCTCTAACCCTTGGGTCAAACCCAGAATCGAGAAAAATCCCATGGTAATCAGCACATCATGGAAAAGAGCCACGATGGCAAAAAACGCATAGTCAAACTGGAAGCGAATACTCAAATACACAATAATGGCCGCAAAAGAGACCAGGAGCGCCAATAGTCCTGACGCCAAAAGCTGACGACCCAGGATCGGACCCACCGTATCAATTTGGGATTTTTCAACATCTAGCTGACCCATTTTGGCAGAGATGGCGTCCTTTAATTTTGTGCGTTCTGGCCCTTTTAACTCCTTGGTCCGAATCGCCACCCCTTGGGCCTGCTCACCCACGATTTGCACATTACTTTCTGCCAGATTTAGGGTCGCTAACACCTCACGAATCTCAGATAACTCTAAAGGGGTCTGACAATTCTTGGGATCGCTACAATCTCGTTCTAGCTGTAAACGGGTACCCCCCGTAAAATCTAGACCTGGTTTCAAGGGCGCTTTAAAGTCGTTCCAAGACAGGGCCATGGCAACTACCCCTGCCAAAATCAGCAGGCCAGAAATGGTCCACCAGAGTCCTCTATTCTTATTGAGGTTCAGCTTCATGAGACCACCTTTGCCTTTTTAGAATCAAAGAGTTCGATTTTTCGTAAACTGGGCACGCTAATGGCCGTAAACATTAGAGTGCGGCTACAGGTAATGGCGGTAAACATACTAATCGCGACACCAATACCCAGGGTAATCGCAAACCCTCGCACCAATCCCGACCCCAGCCAATAGAGGACGCCACAGGCAATCAGCGTCGTGACATTGCTATCAAGAATGCTGGAAAAAGCGCGATAGAAACCCGACTCAATGGATCGGTAGAGGGTCTTTCCGGCCCGCAGCTCTTCTCGAGTCCGCTCAAAAATCAGGATATTAGCATCCACTGCCATACCAATACTGAGAATAAATCCGGCAATCCCAGGTAAGGTTAGGGTCACCCCAAACAAGACATAGCAGGCAAAAGTCAGTAACCCATACACACAGAGGGCGACATCTGCAATCACCCCAGGCAGACGATACCAATAGACCATAAAAGCCAGCACTAGTATCAAGCCGCCCACGCCAGCATAGACACTACGGCGAATGCTGTCTTGCCCCAGAGACGCCCCGACCGTCCGAATTTCTTCAACGCTCACGGGGACAGGTAAGGAGCCACCCTTTAACTGGTTTGCTAGTTGCTGAGCCTCCTCCAAAGCGAAGTTACCCGTAATCACGGCTGCTCCCCCAGTAATGCCATTCTGCTTGAATTGCTCACTCACGGTGGCTTCACTCACCACTTGGTCATCCAAAAATATCCCTAAGGGTTGCTGCGTTCCCGCTAAGCTTTTGGTAAGTTGAGCAAATTTCTTGCCGCCCTCGACATCGAAGCGCAGGGTCACATCCCATTTATTAGGGTCGCGTTGGGAGACAGAATAACCGGCATCGTTCAAATTTTCTCCCGTTAAATCAGTTTTTTGATAAAACTGATTCTGCAAATCCAATACCTGCTGCTGTTTTTGCTCGATTTCTGTCTGGACTTTGGCAATCGCGGCTTGATCTCCTGATTTCTGAGTCTCTGCCAGTTTTTGCAGGAGCTTTTGAAACTCTTGGCGACGCACATTGACTTGGGCCACAATCGTGTTGTTGGGGCGTCTAAAATCTAGCTTTGCCACTTTGCTCAGCAATTCCTCAGCGTCTTTCGGATCGCTCACACCCGGGAGTTGCACCAAAATTTGCTGGTTGCCCACCTTCTGAACCACAATTTCGGAAACTCCATCTGGATTCAGACGGTTGGAAACTACGCTTTGGACTGCGTCCATTACGTTTTCGTTAATCTCTTTGACGTCTTCGGTGGGGCTAACCTGAAGGGTCAGCTGCGATCCACCTTGCAGGTCAAGCCCCAGATCGATCTTGCCTAAACCGAATTGCTTACCAAACGGCGTCACGACGATTAATGCACCCACCACTAACAGGGCAATAAGAGCCAGAAAGAATCGTTGTTGTTTAAGCACCGGGGTTGATTTGCTCCTGCGTGAAAAAAAGAAAGACGACGGGATGCTCTACCTTCAGACTTGAAGGGGGACGATTTGTTGAACAGCCTCTACAATTTGAGGGGGTTGGACAATGGTGAGGCTCTCCAGCATACCGTTATAGGGCGTGGGAATATCTTGAGACGATAGGCGGACAACGGGACCATCTAGCTCATCAAAGAACTGGTCATTAATGGAAGCAACAATTTCTGCCCCAATGCCCCCTGTGCGCATGCATTCTTCAACCACAATGACGCGATGGGTTTTGCGAATGGAGGCCCCGATGGTGTCCAAATCAAGGGGCTTCAGGGAAATCAAATCAATAATCTCAGGGTCGTAGCCTTGCTCCGTCAAGGTCTTGGCCGCTTGTAAAACATGGTGGCGCATGCGGGAATAGGTAAGAATGGTGACATCCTTCCCGGCACGGACGATTTCAGCTTTGTCTAAGGGCAAGACATATTCTTGATCGGGTAGCTCTTCTTTCAGGTTATAAAGCAATACATGCTCAAAGAAGAGGACAGGGTTAGGGTCACGAATGGCAGACTTCAATAAGCCTTTGGCATTGTAGGGGGTGGAACAGGCCACGATTTTGAGGCCGGGAACGGCTTGGAAATAGGCTTCTAAACGCTGGGAATGTTCCGCGCCTAATTGTCGACCCACACCACCTGGGCCCCGAATCACGATGGGAATTTTGAAGTTGCCACCGGAGGTGTACCGCAACATCGCATTATTGGAAATTTGGTTGAAGGCGAGGAGCAAAAAGCCCATATTCATCCCTTCAATGATCGGTCTAAGGCCCGTCATGGCTGCGCCGACCGCCATGCCCGTAAAGCTATTTTCGGCAATGGGTGTATCGAGACATCGCAGCTCACCGTATTTGTCATACAGACCCTTCGTGACTTTATAGGATCCGCCATACTGGCCGACATCTTCACCCATGACCATCACGGTGTTGTCACGGGCCATTTCCTCGTCGATGGCTTCTCGGAGGGCATTAAATAACAATACTTCAGCCATAATGCGTTAGCGATACACTATTGGATACGTTAGCAGAAGACGACCCTCCACCCCTAGTGGCACCCTGGAGGCCTGAGCTTGTATAGCTTTTCTGGCATACCCTTTTTAGGGATGAACAGCAGCAGGGGCGATTGTTTTGATCCGGTGATTGACCTTTTTAATATAGCCACCAATATCGCATTTGCGCTTCAGACCACTGGCGGCCATATAGCGAACCGTGCCAAAAATCGGGCGTTCTCGCCACCCCCGATCATGGACGCCAAACACCCAAGCTACCCCGGTATAGGAGTTGGCATCCCGGCCATCAATAAAGTACTTATTATTGAGATCCAAGGCGGTCTGAAAGGCTAACTCTGGAGTTGAGGTCCATTCGATAATCTTTTTGCCCCAGTACATACGCATATAGTTGTGCATGTAACCTGTGTATTTCATTTCCCGCATAGCTGCATTCCAATAGGGATCTTCGGTTTGGGATTGATCGAGTTCTTCTAGGGAATAGCAGGGCGTTCTGGGATCATGGCGATGTTTATCTAAGGTGATCTGCGCCCAATTGGGTAGGCAGCTATAGGCATCATAATCGGGGGTGTAATGGGTAAAGTTCATGGCCAATTCCCGCCGTACAATCAGTTCTTCGATATAGGTGTCCACATTGTCGCGAGGGGCATCGACCATCGATTGAATCTGTAAGGCCAAATAGAGAGGAGAGATTTGGCC
>CALDHF010000092.1 GCA_937941595.1 uncultured Acaryochloris sp.
TGTGAGTTTATCCCGGAGCTTTTCAGTAATCGGTCGATCGCTAGGCGTTGTGTAATTCTCGATGCGTTTGACCGGCGTGATTTTGGCTGCGGTTCCGCTCAAAAAGACTTCGTCAGCGATCAGTAATTCAGATTTGTCTACCGGACGTTCGACGACAGGAATGCCCAAGTCCCGCGCCAATTGCAAGACACTATCGCGGGTAATGCCCTCCAAAATATCTTGTTCAAAGCCAGGGGTAATAATTTTGCCATGGCGGACAATAAAAATATTCATGCCCGAAGCTTCACTCACCTTGCCTTGAGCATTCATCAAAATGGCTTCGTCAAACCCGGATTCTACAGCTTCTGTCTTAGCCAGAGATGAAGTGATGTAGGCCCCGCTAATTTTGCCTCGCAACGGTAAGCTGTGATCTTCTTGTCGACACCAGGAACTAATGCGGCAGCTCACACCATCGGGAGAGAGATAGTCACCGAGTTCGATGCCGTAGACGAAGAAGTTCTTTTCGATATTGTGGAGGCGTGGGGCAATCCCGAGGTCGGAGGTATAGACAAATGGGCGGATATAGAAAGAAGTTTGAGGACGGTTTTTTTGAACAAATTCTTTGATAATGTGCTCAATTTTATCTGCCGGTAAATCAAAGTGGAGTAGACGAGCACTCTGACTGAGGCGTTGGCAATGGCGGTCTAAGCGAAAGAGCAGAATTTGATTGGGGTTTTGTGGATCGGGGATGCCTCGTAACCCTCCAAAAGCACCCGTTCCATAGTGAAGAGCATGGGTGGCAATGGAAAGATTCGCGTCTTTGAAGGGGACAAACTGATGTTCAAAGTAGGCAGTCGGCAAAAAATTATGCATAACCCAGATCAATGCTTCAACAATTTAGGTGGGACAGCATCCATTCTTCCCTCTACCATTGGGGAATGGAACTGCCGCCATCCTAATTGAGACTAACATCGATAGGCTGACACTCCTAAAGAAGCTCACAGCACTTCACTTCTGGCAGATTCTGAGGCTAACCTACCTTATTCGTGATGGACGGCCTGGGGAACAGTGACAGGCAGAGGGAGAGCTTTGACTTCAGCAGCATCTAGTATGGCTGCTTCACGGAGCTGTTCTCGCAGGTCTGGCATCACGGCTAAAGCCCTGGTCCAGGCCGGAATTTGCGAGCTTCTGGGATCTGTGACGTAAGCTTCTCCACCGTCCAAAATAATTTTTTCGAAGGTCTCGATGGTGACTTCTTCTTGGTGGCGATCAAAGTGCAGGTTGTTGACGCTGGCATCAATGAAATATTGATGGGCATAATCTTGGGCCGAACGGCGGAATTTGACCTGTAGAGCATGGATATGATCTTTGGTCAGCACTACCTGCTCTGTTTCGGTCAGGGTGCGAAGAACGGATCCTAAGATGTCACGGCACATCTTTTGCAGACCCGACTGATCGGATGTTCCTAGCTGTTGATGCTTATGCTCAAATACGCCTAAATCAATTTGGGAAATGCGGCGGTGGGCCAGATTTCGATAGACTTCCGATAACAGGCCAATTTCTAGACCCCAATTGCCAGGAATGCGAGTTTGTAAAGCCAAATCATGGGTTAACGCAAATTCCCCAGATAAGGGATAGCGAAAGGCATGAAGGTATCGTAAATAATCTCGATCCCCCAGCAACGCCGTTAGTGACGTTAGCAGCGGTGCAACAAAGAGACGAGTGACGCGGCCATAGAGACTGCGGGGATAGTGGCCTAAGCGGGCGTAGTAAGCCTTGTTAAAAGCAATGCCAAACTCTTTCTCTAGAAGGGGATAGAGCAGTTTGAGAGGGTAGGAACGGTCGTAGGTGGTAATGTCGGCATCGTGAAGTGCGATCGCATGGGCTTCCAAAGAGGCAATCCCCAAGCCCAACCATACAGCTCGACCTTTACCTTTATATTTCAGGAGATCTAAACCCCGTTCCTTCAGGTTTTCTAGGATCTGATTCACTGTGGGGCCATTTTCCCAAATAATGTAAGTCTTTTGAGGCAGAACACTAAAGAATCGAACCGCTTGAGCATATTGCTGAAGACTATCGGCATAGAGACAGATCACAACCGTTTGCACAAATTCGCATTCTTTGAGGTGATCGCAAATCTGACCCAAAGCCGGTCGTTCCAATTCTGAGTAAAGAGCGGGAATCAGGACAGCCGTGGGGCTTGCCTGGGTCAGTTCAGTCAGTCGAGCTTCCAGAAACTCCAAATCACAATCAAAATCATGAATAGTGGTGATTAAGTCCTGCTTATAGTCCATGAAATGACCTGAGTACTTGGGTTAGAAATACTTATGAATACATTTTTAATTTTTTGAGTGGGATGTCAAGAACAATTGTGCGACACAACACCAAAAGTGTATCAGCGAATAATACTAACGAATTTAGGCTAGGACGACTGTATTAAAAAGTACTGGAAGGGCAACACTGTCTTCAGAAAGCACAGTTTGAGTTGAACATTGATCAATACGATACAATAACCGATTCTGATTTGGATAAGGCTAGCTCCATAGTTCCCCACCGTTAAACAAATTACCTACTTTGGGATGCGCATGATTGATCGAGTCCAACAGCATCAAGCCTTCACAATTAAAGTCAAAGCTCTGCTGGAAAGGATTTATGGACCTGACCAACTCGAGTCTTTATTGGCCAAGCTCTTTGACTTGTTACAACCCCATTTTGTCGACTCCAGTTCTGAAGACTTGAATAAATGGAGCCAAGACAACATTCTGTTAATCACCTATGGAGATACGATTCTCCCACCGAATGGCGACCGACCCTTGGTGACGTTAAATCACTTCCTCAAGACCCATCTCCAGGATGTCGTCACCGGGGTCCATATCTTGCCCTTTTGCCCCTACAGTTCTGACGATGGTTTTGCAGTCGTTGACTATTTGGCAGTCAATTCCGAGTTGGGCACCTGGGATGATATTCAACACATGGCTCGGACCTTTGCCTTAATGGCTGATTTAGTCCTCAACCATGTGTCTAGTCAGAGTCAATGGTTTCAAAACTATCTGCAAGGGGCTCAACCGGGTAGAGACTATTTTGTGGAGGTCGACTCCCACGCCGATACCTCAGGGGTGGTCCGCCCCCGCAGTTCTCCCGTATTGGTAGCTGTGGAAACTCACGCTGGAACCAAGCATGTCTGGGCGACCTTTAGTGCCGATCAAATCGATCTCAATTTTGCGAATCCTGAGGTTTTATTAGAGTTTGTCAAAATCTTGCTGTTCTATGTGCAGATGGGAGCCAAATATATCCGCTTAGATGCCATTGGCTATTTGTGGAAACAACTGGGAACCCCCTGTATCCATCTGCCCGAGACCCATGCCATGGTCAGATTATTACGGGCAATATTGGAGCTGGTTGACCCCTCTGTTGCTCTAATTACAGAGACCAATGTGCCTAATCGAGAGAACCTCAGCTATTTTGGCAATCGCAATGAAGCCCATTTAATCTATAACTTCAGTCTACCGCCGTTGATTTTGAATGCCTTGTTACAAGGCAAGGCTGAGCACCTAAAAACCTGGATGATGAGTATGCCTCCTGCTCCCTTAGGGTGCGCTTACTTCAACTTTACAGCCTCTCATGATGGCATTGGTCTCCGCCCCACTGAAGGGCTGTTAACTGCAGCCGAGTATCAAACTCTGCTCCAATGCATGGAAGACTTTGGCGGCACTCTAAGCATGCGTACCAATACGGAGGGGATTGATACACCCTACGAAATCAATATTTCTTTCTTTGATGCTCTCCAAGGAACCGCGAGAGGCAAGGATCAATGGCAAATTGAACGCTTTATTTGTTCACAAACGATCATGATGTCCTTAGAAGGGATTCCAGCCTTTTATATTCACAGTCTGTTGGCCACCCATAATGATTGGGATAATCTCCAGAGAACGGGGCGCAAGCGTTCCATTAATCGTCATCAATGGTCTTTTCAGGAATTAGAGCAGCAGCTGAAGGATAAACAATCCCCCCATGCCATCGTCTTAACAGAACTATCCCGACTGATCAAAATTCGGCGCCAGCAAGATGCCTTTCACCCCAATGCGACTCAATACACCCTCCATTTGCCCAACCCCGCTTTATTTGCCTTCTGGCGGCAAAGTATGGCAAGGGATCAGAGCATTTTTTCAATTCATAACTTGTGCGATCGCAAACAAGAACTCAAACTCTCCGATCTCAATCTCGTCACGATTGATCCTTGGTGTGACCTAATTAGTGGGTCTTGTATTGAGGGTATTTATGACACTCTCAACTTAGACCCCTATCAATCCCTATGGATTACGAATAAGTTTGAGCACCTAGAAAGTGAAGGTCAACCCGGCGTATTCAGAGTTGAGAACAATCATGACTAAGAGAACGACTTACTTAGTCTTCACCGACTTAGATGGCACCCTCTTAAACCACGATGATTATCGCTATGACGCGGCACTACCCATGTTGGCTTGGTTGAAGAACCACCAAGTTCCTGTCATTGCCGTTACCAGTAAAACTCACTTAGAAGTTGAGGATCTGCTCTACGCCCTCTCACTCCACGAACCGTTTGTGATTGAAAATGGCAGCGGCATATTTATCCCTGTAACTGATGATCGGTTTGACCTCTCAGTCGCAACTCACGTCCCCCAAGAAGTTTGGCAACAACGGTATCGTCTTTGCTTAGGCTGCACCTATGAGCAAGCCCGAACAGGTCTTCGCGCGCTCTCCCAGACCCTAAATATGCCCCTCCAAGGGTTCGGCGATCTGAGCACTGTTGACTTATGTCAGCTGACAGGACTATCCCCCGCAGATGCCAAACAGGCCCAAACTCGTGAGTTTACAGAACCTTTTGTCAATCCCGGTTTAGAGATCTCAGTCTTAGAGCAACACGTTACAGATCTTGGGTTTCAGGTACTAGTCGGCGATCGGTTTTGTCACCTGATGGGTTTGGGAGCGGGAAAAGGCAATGCTGTTCAACTCTTAGTCAGGTGCTATCAGACCAAGTTTCCTCAGGCTCAACTGAAGACAGTCGGACTAGGCAACAGCCCTAATGATATAGCGATGTTAGAGGTCGTCGATATTCCCATCGTCATTCCTGGTACTACAGGGCCCCATCCAGATTTAGCAAACCGGGATTGGCAGATTGCTCCGACAACAGGTGCTCAAGGATGGGCCATGGCCATGTCTGATGTATTTCATGACTACAGGTAAGACCATCCCCATACCTATCCTTTGCATCGTTATCTGAGGGGCTTTCATGGAGTTCTTATCTTCCCCTCAGATAGACATGGGGATTGACTCAGCAATCTTCGCGAAGCTAAGAAAACTCAGTTAATTCGCTTATCCATCATGAATGAATGCTCCTTGGTTCACTCAACTAATCCCAGTAAGCAATTGAAGGAATTGACGTCACCTTGGCTTTTGGGAACAACTCTTGTGCTGGTATGTGTCAGTCTGCTGGTTCTGTCCAATTCCATGCCAATCAATATGGATCTATTCTCCGTTCAGGGCTTGCAAGAACTCGTGAATCATGTGGGTCCTTGGGGTCCTGTGATCTACATGAGCCTGTTGATTATTTCAGTGGTGGCTAGTCAAATCCCAGGAGCACCCCTTGCGATCGCAGCTGGGTCAATATGGGGACCGATGATGGCAGGACTGTATACCCTTGCTGGCGGTTTCCTCGGTGCTGTATTCGCTTACTTTTTGGGTAAATATCTGGGACAACCCTTCTTCAAAATCCTGACGGGCAAAACCATCACGCTTTCTCCCCAACGCAACACAAAATATCTGGGCTGGTTTATTTTTCTCAGTCGTCTGGTTCCAATACTCTCGTTTGATCTCGTCAGTTACGGGGCTGGTATGACAGGACTATCTTTGCCCATCTACGCCAGTGCCACCTTCATAGGTATGATTCCATCCACCTTAATGCTGACTTACACGGGGGGATCTCTCGATCTCGATTCTCAGCATCTGTTCGGGGCAACCAGTCTTCTAGTCCTGTTGTTCCTGGTATTGCCCTTGTTGGTATACCGCGTTGCAGGCAGTGGTTGGAAAGAAATGATGGGGATTCAGGCCGATTAAGCCTTGGGGAGTCTCCGTCTTATTCAGTTCAATCGCCCCGCATAACTAGCCAAACTCCAAACCCTACAACCGCTTAGTCGATTTGCGAGCAGATTTTTTACCACTTTTCCAGGCCGCAAATAGGAGACAAGCTAACCCAATATTGATGGATATATCGGCAATATTAAACACGGGGAACTGAATTAAGCGAAAGTCTAGAAAGTCAATAACCTTACTTCTAAAGATGCGATCAATCCCATTACCAGCAGCTCCTCCCAATAAAAAGCCATAGCCTGCTTGTTCCCATTGAGTTAGTCTTGGCCCCCAAATGGCCAGTCCCACTAATCCCAGACAAACCGCCGCAGATAACCAAGGCAACCATGCACTCTTCTGAAACAGACTGAAGGCTGCGCCCTCATTGGTGACATAGGTAAAATGAAACACATTCTGGAGAATCGGCCAAGTTTGAGGCGGTTGACTCAATTTAAAATTCTGGGTGACCCACAACTTAGTGAGCTGGTCCGCCCCCAAACTCACCAAGGCAGTGGCCCAAAACAGCAGTCTTTTCCAACGCATAAGTTAATAAAACAGGATTCGTCTAAACAAGAATGCAATCACAGCAACTGCACACATGACAATCAATTGTCCAAATAGCGGCAAAACGGAATACTGCCAAATTGATTCTCCCCAATTGATCGGTGACACTTGCAATATCGATAAACCCGTCAGATAAATCATGCCTGTTAAGTGAATTGCGATTAATCCGCCGAGACAACTCAACAAAATGACTTCTAGGCGACGCTGTTTACGAAAGGCCAAATATCCACAAATCCAAGCCCCTGGGAGAAACCCTAGCAAATAGCCAAAGGTCGGTTCTTGTACGTAGCTTAACCCACCTCCTTGGGAAAAAACTTGCACGCCACTCAAGCCCAAAACCAGATAGGCAATCTGAGAGAGGGCACCTGCATTTTTACCACCCAGACATCCCACCAATAAAACAGCTCCCACCTGTAATGTCACACCTAGGGAGTAAATATCTATCTGGTTCGAGTCCACTGGCCATGCCGTGGGCACAGGCATAGCAACTTCGATGAATACACCACTAATAGTCAATAACAAGCCAATGATTGCCCAGAGAAATTCATCAAAGGTGGTCAGCACAGGGTTGGGAAAATAGTGAAGTTACAGAATGAAGCGCCAGCAAAATTGAGGCCATTATTGAGATTGCCTCAGTCAACTCAATAATCGATGGTTGGCCAGACCTTGATTTACCCATATTATCTCGCTATTACAAACCCTGTACATGAGCTTTCTCTGAATTCTCTTGTTAGCTCTGACCTGATCTTCGATGACAGAACTTAATTATCCCATTAGCCCTTGCCACAGCAAATCTCTTTAGCCGCCAGAAAAGACCAACATTCCTGTGGAATCAACACCTCGGTTAATGTCGCTATTGAGTTATCTGTAGATTCAGACAGAGCTATTAGTTCATGAAATACGGGCCAGTGTTAGGATGTAAAAAAAACATGCTATACAATTCGTCCGCCAAGTATCTCTGCTTTGCAGTCTAAAAACATTACTTGGAGGTCGAGGTCTGATAGTATTTTGTATTAAGTTTGATAATAAAGTTACGGTGGCACCCATAACTAACCAGAGGAGGAGATAGCTTAACAATGCAAACTTATGGAAGTGCAGACGTTGAATACGGATGGTGGTCGGGGAACTCTCGATTTACCGATTTTAGCGCGCAATTTTTAGCCGCTCATATTGGCCAAATTGCCTCAATGACATTTTTTGCTGGTTCGATCACTTTATTCGAACTCTCTAGATATAACCCTGATATTCCTTTATATGCTCAAGGCTTTGTCTGCTTGCCCCAGCTTGCCCGTGAAGGCTTTGGCATCGGCTCAGGTGGAGCAGTTGTTGATACTTACCCCTTCTTCGCCGTTGGCATGATTCACTTATTCGCAGCGGCCGTTTTTGGATCAGGTGCGATTTTTCATATTTTAACTGGCCCTAAAGTTTTGGCAGAAAGTGAGTCCACTGCCTCCCAAAGATTCCACTTTGAGTGGGATGACTTTGAAACTCAAGGTCGTATTTTGGGTCATCACCTGCTGTTCTTAGGTTCTGGTGCATTACTGTTTGTAGCCTGGGCTGCTACCCACGGAATCTACGATCCTGTCGCTGGTGAAGTTCGGGCAGTGTCTCCCGGTTTTGATCTTGTTCGGATTTTTAAGTACGGCTGGGCAACTCCAGGCTTTAACCCCTTCTTCGTTGACAACTTAGAGGATGTAATGGGGGGACACCTCTTCATCGCTCTTATCGATATCGCCGGTGGGATATATCACATCCTTGTTAAGCCTTGGCCTTACACTGAAAGAATTTATACAAAGTCCGGCGAAGCTCTTTTAGGGTATGCGTTAGGTGGTCTAGGCCTCATGGGTCTCGTCGCGGCATATTTCTGCTCTGTCAACGATGTTGTTTTCCCAGTTGAGTTCTTTGGTCCTGTTCTTCAGCCCAATCTAGGTTTCTTACCTAACTTTTCGGATACCTTGGATGTTTCCGCTAGTGGCCACACTAGTCGCTTTTGGATTGCTAACTTCCACTATTTCTGGGGTTTCTATTGTATTCAAGGTCACCTGTTTCATGCATTGCGTGCTTCTGGGTTTGACTTCCGTGTGCTTACTCGATTCTTTACAACTAGCCCCGTTGAAATTGAGGCTGAAGTTTAATTACGCTAGGTGAACATACGGCAAAGTCTAAGGTCATATTTTCCATGATCTGGCAACAAGGGCAATAGCTCATATCAATCCCTAGCGTTTGAGAATTGACTATTCCCCTTGTTGTATCTAGCAAAAAAACATTAACATTAGTGGTCTTAAGCTCAAGCCATCCCATTGATGCTCAAGAGTTAGGGTCTTCAAATAAATCTTTTTGTCGTCACCAAAAACTATTTCCAGATTTTTCAGTTAACACAAGACAGAAGAGGACAAGACTTGTGACAGCATTTGCACGAGGAAGAAGAGGCGGCAAGGCAGCCGTCCAACCAGACTTACCAACAGCCCCATTAAGTAACTTTGAGAACCAATGGTGGGCCGGCAACGTCCGGATGACAGAC
>CALDHF010000093.1 GCA_937941595.1 uncultured Acaryochloris sp.
CTCTTTGATACCGAAACCAATGAGTCTATTTTTATGGGTTCAGAGATTGATGAATTGGGAGTGCGATCGCATCCCCAATTCTTTGCCAACCTAGCCAACCATCCCCAAACTCCACCGGATCAAAAACACCTTGCTCAGCAAGCCGCTCACAACCGCAATATTCTCCTAGAGGTGATGAACAAAGCAGGGTTTCAACGCCACCAAAAAGAATGGTGGCACTTTAGCATGGGCGATCAAATGTGGGCTTGGCTCTGCCAACAGCAACAGCCTCACCTTTCTTTTAAAGCTAAATATGGTCGCATTGAACCCGCGGGTAGATAACCCCTAGGTTTAAATGCAGACTGCAAACTGTATCAACCGTTAATGACCAATGCCAACATACTGGAAACCAACACTCTCCAGCATTTTGCGATCTAGGAAATTACGGCCATCAATAAGTACGGGATGCACCATCAGATCAGCCATAGCTTTGAAATCTAAAGTCTCAAAGGCTTGCCAGTCCGTGACCAAAACCAAAGCGTCACAATTATCTGCCAAGCGCTCAACATCCGTTTCCACACTGACATTAGAAAGACCATGGCTAAAGCCACTTTGGGAGAGTAACGGATCATAAGCCTTCACCTTGGCACCCAAGCGATTGAGTTCATCGATCAGGGTGAGAGCCGGAGCATCTCGCATATCATCTGTATCAGGCTTGAAGGTCAGTCCGAGGAGACCGATGGTTTTCCCCTTTAAAATTTTCAAGGTTTGCTGTAGCTTTTCAATGACAATCACGCGTTGACGCTTGTTCACGCTGATGGCCGATTCTAGCAAAGTGGCTTCATAGCCATAGTCTGTAGCCGTATGCACCAAGGCCGAGACATCTTTAGGAAAACAAGAGCCACCCCAGCCCAAGCCAGCTTGCAAAAACTTACTACCAATGCGCGAATCCAGACCGATGCCTGCGGCCACTTGGACAACATCAGCCCCCACGCGATCGCAAATATTAGCGACTTCATTAATAAAGCTAATCTTAGTAGCTAGAAAGGCGTTGGCCGCATATTTGACCATCTCTGCGGAGCTAAGATCGGTGACGACGACAGGCACAGGCGGTAAGGTTTGGTCTTCTGCAAACTGACGTTTGACTATAGGTTCGTAAAGCTGCTGCATCTTTGCGATCGCATTCGGATCCGCTCCTCCCAAAACAATGCGATCAGGATTAAACGTGTCATACACTGCCGATCCCTCTCGCAAAAACTCAGGGTTGCTAACCACATCAAAGAGGCCAGTACTGACCAACGTCGACGAATCTACAGATTGTCCCGCCTGCTTTTTGCTTTCTGCCAACCCTTCTAACACGATCATCCGCACCCAGTCTCCAGATCCGATGGGAACCGTCGATTTATTCACAATGACTTTATAGTCACCCGTGAGATGAGAACCAATGCCTCTCGCCACTGCTTCTACATAACGGGTATCGCTTTCACCCGTCGGCAAAGCAGGCGTTCCCACTGCAATGAATAAAATATCACCATGTTCAACCCCAGCCTTGAGATCAGTAGTGAATTCAATATTTTTAGCATCAATAGACTCACGCAGAATATCTGACAGTCCAGGTTCAAAAATCGGTGACTGGCCCGCCTGCATGACCTTCACTTTTTCTTCGTTATTATCAACACAAATAACATGGTGGCCAATCCGAGCTAAACAGGCTCCTGTTACCAAACCCACATATCCTGTTCCAATCACACAGACTTTCATATCAATAAGACTCCTATAAACCAGCAATAAGATTTAGACAATCATCGTCAGAGGAACAACCACTGCAACAAACAACAGCAAGTTGCCCATTTTCTACGATTAAGAATTATTTTCCAATGATATGGATCACTCAGAAGCAGCCTCTAATCGTGCCCGAAAATCATTAATCGTCCGTTGCAAGCCATCTTGTAAATCAATAGTGGGTTGCCAACCTAATTCCGTCTGCGCCCGAGTAATATCAGGTTGACGTTGCCTCGGATCATCCTCAGGTAGAGGCTTATACTCAATTGACGTATCAGGGTTTACCATTTTTTGAATCGTCTGAGCCAATTCCAAAACAGTATATTCATCGGGGTTACCCAAATTAACAGGCCCAATACAGTCACCATTCATCAATTTCATCAATCCAGTGACTAAGTCAGATACATAGCAAAAGCTACGAGTTTGCTGCCCTGACCCATAAACAGTCAGCGGAATTCCTTTTAAGGCTTGGACCACGAAATTACTGACGACGCGCCCATCTTGCTCCAACATCCTAGGGCCATAGGTGTTGAAAATCCGAGCTACCCGAATGTCAACATTATTCTGGCGATGATAGTCAAAAGATAAGGTCTCAGCCACCCGTTTACCTTCGTCATAGCAACTACGAATACCGATGGGATTAACATTACCGCGATACTCCTCCGTTTGTGGGTGTACGTCTGGATCCCCATAAACCTCAGAGGTAGATGCGAGGAGGAACCGAGCTTTGATGCGCTTGGCCAATCCCAACATATTTAAGGTGCCCATCACATTCGTTTTGATGGTTTTAACCGGATTGTATTGATAATGCACCGGAGAAGCAGGACAGGCTAGATGATAGATTTGATCCACTTCGAGACGAATAGGCTCAGTCACATCATGGCGAATAATCTCAAAATGGGGATGATTAAACCATTTCAGAACATTACGTTTGCGTCCTGTGAAGAAATTATCAAGACAAATAACCTCTTGATTGGCTTCCATTAAACGGTCAATGAGGTGCGAACCAATAAAACCGGCTCCACCAGTTACCAAAATTCTCATAATTAGAGTGTTTCACAACAACAACGGTACAGCACCACGCAATCATGAGTGCTTGCTAACTACGCCAAAAAACAAAGACAGCGATAGCATAGAGAGTAAAATGATGTCTATTCAGACAAAAAAACTCATTTAAGCTGATAACCCAAAATCTGGAACCTAGTCCTCCATTTCCAATAATAGAGACATAAGAGTCACAGCGTCCTTTCCTTAGAAGCCTTACTACGGGAAGGCAATGACATTCTCTCCGTTGTCGGGGCAATATTTGAGTCTTGCAAAGCAGAATAGAGACGTCGGTTCTCTTGTTGGAGGGACTTAACCTTCGTTTTAACCTGATCTAAGCGATGGGAGAATTTCTGACGATAGACTTCAGGCAACTCTTGAATCACATGTTCGAGGGCTTGGTTGCGCTCGCTCAGACTTTGACAAGAATTTTGTAAATGAGAAATTTGAGTATCCCGCTTGTCAATTTGGGTTTGATAGAATTCGATTTGAGACTCAAGAGCAACCAATTCTTGTTGAACTACATCTCCACCAGGGGCA
>CALDHF010000094.1 GCA_937941595.1 uncultured Acaryochloris sp.
TCCAAAATCACATTGCGGGGAACGGCTATTTGTAAGATGGTTGCGAGGAGACTGCCTAATACGAGAACGCCTCCCATTTCCCGCAGTTCTTGGACTGTATTTTCGAGTAGTAAGGGGAGACGGTCGCCAATGGATGGTGGGTGGGGTGTGGATAGGGATAGGACTGCATCCAAGTTTTTGGGGTCAAGGGCGACAGGTTTGCCTGGTTGATCTAGAAAAAAGGTACCTGACTGCAAAAGACTGGGTGAGTTAGGTGAGTTTTGGGCGTTGGATTCAGGAGCTGGCATCAGGGCGGCAATGCTGGGCTGCAAGAACGGTTTAAGGTCGGTTTGCCAACTAAAAACCCAGCCGATACAGGTTGCGATCGCAAGAGAAAACACCACCCGCAAAATTACAATTTCCGGCTGATCAGGGAACGCCGTCCAAGTCGCCCAAATCACGACGGGATTGATGGTCGGAGCCGCCAACAAAAACCCAATGGCCACAGAAGGTGAAGCCCCTTGAATAATCAACCGTCGCGCCACAGGCACATTTCCACATTCGCAGACCGGAAACAGGAACCCAAACAAACTCCCTGCCAATGCCCCCAGTAGCGGATGTTTGGGAAACAGGGTCACCAACCGGCGCTCATTCACAAACAACAGCAAAATCCCCGAAATTAGGACTCCAAAAATCAGAAACGGCATCGCCTCTACCATGAGGCTCAGAAACAGAGTTAATCCACTACCAAATTGAGACATTGAGGGGAGTCCTAATCCAAAAAAATACAGAGTTGAGCTTTAGGTCAAGGCAATACTAGACATAGAATCCATGTAATAGGGACCCAACACAATAACTAGAACTTGCAGCAAACTCTACTCTATTCTGAAACAGGTTGAAATACTTAGCATCTCGGCATTTTGGAGCCAATATTGAGTCAGCAGCTATCTTACTCAATATTTCAACTCACTGACATTTTTTAGTCCTAACCCGCACGACAAATTCAGCATTGACCAGAAAAGTTTAAATTAAACTTCAGTAAATTTGATATATTTTAAGTTAGGTGAATTACTGTAAAGTTGCAGAAAAAGTGATCTAATATGCAGTTCATGCATCTGTAGCTATCAGTATGAAGTCCCTTAGCATTTCGAATAAGTTGAAATCTGCTGACGTAGATCGTCCAGCTTATGAGAACTGCATCGTTAAGCGAGATCTTTTGAACGGATGCTCCCTCGCGTAATCTCATAGGAGGTACTATGGCTTGGATTACTCAAAACACTTACGGTTTCAAACAAAGCATCCTGGAGCAGTTTGAGCAACTTGATGCTGATATTAGAGACCTAAATGATCACGTTTCCCTTCATAGCCAACGGTTAGAGCTATTTTCCTCTAACTTGATGATGGGATTTTTTATTGTGTCTGTTTCTGCTAGCCTATTGCTGCTCACGCGCCATGCGTTAGAGCTGTGGTTGGTTTATCACCCAACAGGTGCTCTTCTCTACTAACTAATCAAGATGGGTTGCCTACAACTCTAAACAGCTATTGAGCATCGGCGCTAAGAGAGTCTCACCTC
Organism: uncultured Acaryochloris sp.; assembly: GCA_937941595.1. Classification (GTDB taxonomy): domain Bacteria; phylum Cyanobacteriota; class Cyanobacteriia; order Thermosynechococcales; family Thermosynechococcaceae; genus Acaryochloris. Next base: position 1,553 of record CALDHF010000094.1, read on the forward strand.
AACCGACGTCATGATTGAGGCAGAGCATCAACAGCGTGTAGATCGTCCGATCTCTAAGGCTATAGTTTTTGAAATTCAATCATCGCCGACTTTCTTCCTGAGGAGAAGTCGGTTTTTATTTTTCTAAGGCTGGATATTGACCCCCGAGGATAGAGGGTCAATACTGTTATTTTGACAAAGACTGATCACAGTAACAGAGGTAATTTTGAGCGATCGCTTTCGGTTTGACTGTCATCAACGCTGCTCCCAAACCCAGGCCCGAGTTGGCACCCTGCATACGCCTCATGGTCCTGTAGATACCCCTCGATTTATGCCCGTCGGCACCTTAGCAAATGTCAAAACCCTGACCCCAGATCAGTTGCAAGCCACGGGTGCACAGATGGTTTTGGCGAATACCTACCACCTCCATTTGCAGCCTGGAGAACAGATTGTTGAACGAGCTGGTGGCCTTCATGAATTCATGCAGTGGCCTGGACCGATCCTGACTGACTCTGGGGGGTTTCAGGTGTTTAGCCTTAGTGAGATGCGCTCCATTGCCGAGGAAGGCGTCAGTTTCCGCTCTCCCCGAGATGGCCAACGGATTCACTTATCCCCCGAAACCTCCATGGCCATTCAGAATGCCTTAGGTGCCGATGTGATCATGGCGTTTGATGAATGTCCCCCTTATCCTGCCAGTCGAGAAGCGGTTAAGGAGGCCACAGAGCGCACCCATCGTTGGCTAGCTCGGTGTGTGCAAGCCCACCAACGGCCTGATCAGGCTTTGTTTGGCATTGTTCAAGGCGGTACCTTTCTGGATCTGAGGCAAGCCTCGGCACGAGCCCTCGTAGAATTTGATCTGCCTGGGTATGCCATTGGCGGTGTCAGTGTCGGGGAACCCCCGGCACTGATTGAAAAAATTGTCCAAGCGACAACGCCTTTGTTGCCTCAAAATAAACCCCGCTATCTGATGGGAGTTGGCACCTATCGAGAAATGGTGCAGGCAATTGCAGCTGGAATTGATATGTTTGATTGTGTGATTCCGACCCGGTTAGCCCGCCACGGCAATGCCTTGGTCCAAGGAGAACGCTGGAACTTGAAAAATAATCGGTTTCGCGAAGACTTCAGCCCCTTGGATTCCACTTGTCCTTGCTATACTTGCCAGCACTTTACGCGGGCCTATGTGAGTCATTTGTTGCGATCGCGGGAGTTGTTGGCCTATACCCTGCTGAGT
>CALDHF010000095.1 GCA_937941595.1 uncultured Acaryochloris sp.
TTCTAAGATTATGAAGGACTCATTTTTATGGATTTTGGCAAATGGAATACCTACTTTAGGAAGAATATAGGGTGAGCGAAACACGTAGATAGAATTTTTAGAGTCTTGTGCTTCTTTTCTTGATAAATACCCACGAATATAGTCATTGCTTCTAAAAGCGTTATCAGGCTCGCCTTTTTTTAGCTTTTCATATAGCTGATCATTAGCCACAACTAAAAATCTAGGCTGTTTGCCATGAATAAAAGCATGCAGTTCAGAGATTTTTTTGTCAGGCGTCTTTGATAAATAGATATTTTGTTCTTTGAATTTCTCTGGCAATAGAGATTCAATATCTGGATCGCCTGCTTCTACCATAAATTGGTTAGGGGGTTTGAGTGAGGGATCAATCAAGTAGACTGCTATACTCAATGCTTCCCAATTCAAAAAATCGTAGGCTACACGATCACCTTGAATACTTTGGGTCTGCAAGAATTGGATGGAATCTCGCACCGATGGTGACATTTTCCATACGACTTTTTCTCCTGTAGCGTGGGAGATGCCAGACCAGAGTGAGAATGATACAAGCGCAGCAATCGTACTAATAGCGATTACCCGATCTAAGGAATGTCCGTTCGCATATAGGATACGAACTACATAAGCTATTAGCAAAGTAATTGCAGTGGTCATGAAGACATTAGCAATAGAAAGATATCGCCATTGAGAGTCAATGTTACCTCTCAGAGCCTCAGCGACCAGAATTCCTATGGATATTGCAAAGAGTATAGCCCAGAATGAAAAAGGGGTTTCAACTAGCCATGAATTCGCCTGCGAGTAGATTCTAAGGAACAAGCTTTTTTGTTTTTTATTTTTAGAAGAACTTAATAAATCGTCTTTAGGAATGAAAGGAGCATTTAGAATATTTCTTGCCTTCGTGGAACTATGGCGATTAAGCCTGAATTTATTAGAAAATAATAATGCAGGGAGTAAACAGACAAAAGCAAGAGAGATAAACTCTTTATTGAAACTCAAGATTTGACGAATAATGGCGGAAGCATGTTGCAGGCGATTTTCCCATGTATTACCAAAAGTATATAGACTCCCAGCCTGGAAAAATTTGGGGCCATCTATTAGGAGAAAAGCTAACAATACTTTGCTAAATATCAAAGTGAGCATTGTGAGCCAAAGTGCTAACCCCGATTTCCATCGGTGGTGCAGCATGAGAAATAACCCAACGATAAACGCTATTATCAATGATTCATTACGACAGAATAGAGCTAAAGAGAAGGATAAAATTATCCACGGGAAACCTTTCCCGTGATTGGTAAATCTAAATAGATTCCAAATCGCCAGGGAAATGAAGAAAAAGCCATATACAAAAGATGAAGGGGTGTGAGCGAGAGACAGTAGAGTTGAGGCACATAAACAGGTAAAGCATGCCAGTGTTCCAGTCAACTCATCGGTCTGTAATGCTACAGCTCGACTGACAAAATAGAAGCTGAGCAAAGTCAGAAAAACACTCGTTAGCTCAACTGCCATAATGCCTGGCATGATATTCGTCATGCCAGGGAACAGAGCCAATCGGAGGATAAAGCCTTGAATAATCATGGGTACGGGAGGCCATACATCTAACCACTGGATGAGATGCAGTGCTTTGACCGGGTTGCGGCCATAACCCATCGCGTCCATGAATCGCGATGCGCGGTCTCCCTCTCCTAAGAAAAGCTGATTATTGAAAATTGAGTGAGCGTATATTGCGAAAATAAAAATCAGTAGAAAGACGGAGATGGCACGAAGAAGGGATTGATAGCTAGGATGATTTCTAGGTGTTTGATTTTCTGTTGCAGTTTCTAGGGTTAGATTCATTGCTATTTCCTTGCCTGCACGAAAATATATGTTCTTGAATGAGATAAAATTCAAAGATCGTATATTCGAGTGTCTTGACATGATCACAGCTAAATATATTCAGCTGTGTGTCTCCCCACAAGACATGATGATGTAGCTTGAAAATTACTTCAAAACCGAACAATTCCGATAACTCAGAAATGAAGGGAATTTAATTCTTTTTAGCCCAACTAGGTTGGTACTTCTGTCACATAGTTGTCATGTATCAACGTAGAATTTACGCAACTACATAACAAATATTTAGCTTAACTACATCCTTGTAGTAGTTTGTCTGTCACCTAAGCAGAATAATGAGGCTATTGAGATTTATTTTTATCGCTGAGTTTTGGGGCGTTGCTAAATTTTGCCAAAAATTACTTCTCTAATCTCAATTTAGCAAGGTTAAGAGACACAAAGGTGATGATATTTTTGTCTAAGCAAGCATCATCACTTCCAAAATAATCTGAGTTCAGGTTAAGCCGTAGGCAGTAAATACTCATCAATAAGGTTTTTTCGGTCGATGACAATAGGCAATCAAACTTGGCAAAAATCATCCACTGCGCCGAAATTAGCTTCTAAATGCATAGGGCTAACCTGTATTGAAAGTGTTGCTTATCTTTCGGCTTACGGTTAGTCCTTTCCTTATCCCGAACTCAGATGATGTAGTGCCAGGATTTTAGGATGATTGTGCTTGTTGAAGAGACCCGAAACCAGTTGAGGGAGTGATTGCCGTGATGATGTAGTGCCAGGATTTTAGGATGATTGTGCTTGTCGAAGAGACCCGAAACCAGTTAAGGGAGTAATTGCCATGATGCTGTTGCGTTCGCAGTTTAATCATGTTGGCCTATGCTGATGCCAGAATGGCCCAAAGAGGAGGCAGAGTTTAGAACAATGTTGCCCCATCAAGTTCTACAGGTAAGTGAGTATGGGCCCCCTCCCCACAAGTCCGAGGAGTCGGAAAGACCTTGCCAGGATTTGCTAATTCCTTGGGGTTAAACACATGACGGACCCACTGCATCGTTTCCAAATCAGCTTCCGAAAACATTTCAGGCATGTAGCAGCGTTTATCCGCCCCAATGCCATGCTCACCAGAGATACTGCCGCCGACGCGCACACAGAGCTTGAGGATTTCACCGCCCAGCTCCTCCACCTTTTCCAAGGAACCCGGAATAGATTCATCGTAAAGAATCAGGGGGTGTAAATTACCATCTCCAGCATGGAAGACATTGGCAATCCGATAGTCGAATTTTTTACTGAGGGCCTTAATCTCACCTAATACATAGGCCAATTCTGTTCTGGGAATCACCCCATCTTGGACAAAATAGTTGGGACTGAGTTTTCCAGCGGCGGCAAATGCTGCTTTGCGTCCCTGCCAGAGTTTAAGCCGCTCTTCTGGCTCCGTGGCTACAGTGATATTGCGGGCTCCGTTTTGGCGGCAAATGGATTTGACCCGGTCGCTAATGGCAGTGACTTCTACTTGCAAGCCATCCAGCTCAATTAAGAGAATAGATCCAGCATCTCGGGGATAGCAATTAGTGGCAACAATATCTTCCACCGCATTAATGCTGAAGTTGTCCATGATTTCCATGCCAGCAGGGATGATGCCTGCGCTAATAATGTCGGCAACGGTTTTACCTGCCTCATCAACGCTGGTGAAATCAGCCAATAGAACTGCAATTGCATCGGCACTTCGTATAATCTTGAGGGTAATTTCTGTGGCAATCCCCAAGGTGCCTTCTGAACCGACAAAGATTCCGGT
>CALDHF010000096.1 GCA_937941595.1 uncultured Acaryochloris sp.
CAGGAAGATTTGAGGGAAAGAAGTTTCGAGTTCTACAGTCGCAAAAATAATACCCAAACACCCCCTAGATACCAGTCAAATTTCTAGCTTTGTGACATTCATTCTGGAAAACGGACTAATAATTCTGGAATATACAATTGCTCTGGATTAACCACTCAAAAATTGCACAGTTTTCCAAAAAAATCATCAGTTTAGCGCTTTAGGTCAATATAAGAATTGTTTCCAAACGAGTAAACAGTGAGAAATATCAATAGCAAGACCTGTACGATAATTCCATGTTGATTAACTTTTTAGTGGAAAATCCACTCTTGTACTTTCGGATAATTGTCATCGTTATTATCTCCGTTTGCTTACATGAATTAGCCCATGGTTTTGCGGCGATCAATCAAGGCGATGATACGCCTATCCGCAAAGGTCATATGACACCCAATCCAGTAATACACATGGGATGGCCTTCACTGATCATTCTGTGTTTTGCGGGCATTGCTTGGGGACAAATGCCCGTTAATCCCGAAAAATTTCGATCTCAGAAATGGGGAAGTATTTTAGTTTCAGCAGCAGGTCCTTTACTCAACCTAGGCTTAGCATTTCTGGCAATTGCGGCACTGGCATTAGTCAGTCAGCAAAACCTTCAAAATGTCATCAGTTTAACTTTTTTCCTATTGATTGCACGTTTCAACTTAGTCCTATTCTTATTTAATCTCCTGCCTATCCCACCTTTAGATGGCTTCCATGTCATTAGTGAATGTCTACCCTCTCTCAAACCTCTCAAAAACAGCCCTTTGGGAATGGCGGCTTTAATGATCCTGTTTGTCACTGGTGCATCAAGTGCATTATTTACGTTTTCTGACACTATAGTTCAAGCCTTACTAGACGCTACCAATAGTGGTCTAGTTCTTCGCTGAGATAGTGATTGTCCACTCGATATCAACCCATCTTTGGCGAAGATATAGTATTAAGCCAAACGATAGGGTGATTAGTTATCCTTGGTGCTAAATGCACGATAACCGCCTCCCATATAGTTTTCTATTCTTTTCAATTCCAACCCACTCATGAAGTTCAGCATTAGATATGCTCTTCAATACCTTCCCTAATCGTTCTGATTAAAGTAGTGATCAAGGGTTATGGGTGTTGCAAGCCTATACATCTACGAATGAAACGATTGCTTTGCATAGCGTGAACCACACTCTCGAGCTAGCAGCCATTTACAAAGATGTTGTCTTGGAACAGAGGTAATTTGAAGTCATAAAGATTTTCTAGTTCTGTGTCGTTGAGGATTGCCACATTTTATGATAGATAGCTTGTGAGCTTTCTATCGAGACAACAATGACTCAGTCCTACCAAATTACACTGCTGCCAGGAGATGGCATTGGTCCTGAAATTATGGCAGTCGCCGTTGACATCCTCAAGGTTGTAGGCAAACAGCAAGATCTAACCTTTGAATTTAATGAGGCACTAATTGGTGGGGCCGCCATTGAAGCGGTCGGAGATCCTTTACCCAAACAAACCCTAGACGCCTGTCGACAAAGTGATGCTGTGTTGCTAGCAGCAATTGGTGGCTATAAATGGGATACATTACCCAGACATTTACGCCCCGAAACAGGTCTACTAGGATTACGGGCAGGACTAGAACTCTTTGCAAATCTCAGACCCGCTCAAATTTTGCCTCAGCTCATTGATGCGTCTAGCCTCAAACCCGAGGTGGTGGAAGGGGTAGACATTATGGTGGTTCGGGAACTCACAGGTGGAGTCTACTTTGGACAACCCAAGGGGGTCTTTAGCACCGAAACTGGTGAACAGCGGGGGGTCAATACGATGGCCTACACCGTGGCTGAGATTGACCGAATTGGTCGAGTTGCCTTCGAAACGGCCCAAAAGCGGGGGGGCAAGCTCTGTTCTGTAGACAAAGCGAATGTGTTGGAAGTGTCGCAACTGTGGCGCGATCGCATCACCGATCTCTCATCCGAATATCCTGATGTAGAACTCTCTCACCTTTACGTGGATAACACGGCCATGCAGCTCGTCCGCTGGCCCAAACAGTTTGACACCATTGTCACCAGTAATCTATTTGGCGACATTCTCTCGGATATTGCCGCCATGCTCACGGGCAGTATCGGCATGTTGCCTTCTGCGAGCTTAGGGGCAGATGGTCCAGGAGTATTTGAGCCTGTTCACGGTTCTGCACCAGATATTGCTGGACAAGACAAAGCGAACCCCCTTGCCCAAGTCTTGAGTGTGGCGATGATGTTGCGCTATGGCTTAGATCAACCGACTGCCGCTGACAAAATTGAGTCTGCAGTTCTCACCCTTCTAGAACAGGGATACCGAACAGGAGATATTCAATCACCAGGCACGAAAGTCCTGGGATGTCAGGCCATAGGAGAAACCCTGATTCAGAATCTGAACCAGGGTTAATGGGGAATAAAAAGACTTAAATTGTAGCTCGAGAGAGCAGAATGCTAGTTCAAGACTCCGAAATCGGAGTCTTGAACCGTCACTTAGTTAAGCGCTTCAGCACCACCCACAACTTCTAGGAGTTCCTGAGTAATCGCAGCCTGACGAGCCTTGTTATAGGACAAAGTCAAGGTACTGATTAGATCCGAAGCATTATCACTAGCATTGTTCATCGCCGTCATTCGAGCGGCCAATTCACTGGCAGCTGATTCTTGGAGTGCCCGTAGCAACTGATTGTTTAGATACAGGGGCAACAAAGCATCCAAAATCTGAACCGGATTTTGCTCAAAGATCATGTCCGAAGGCATTTCTTGGGGGGTTCCCCGTTCTATACGCTCACGTTCCACCTGAAATTCTCCACCCCGAGTCGTCAACCGGAAGACTTCATCTTCTTCCGCAACGACTAATTCATCAGGGTCAAGGGGTAACAGAGTTTGAACCACAGGTCGAGAATTGACCAGTGACAGAAACCGAGTATAAATCAACTCGACATGATCAACCGTTTCAGACAGATACAGGGATAGCAGCTCGTCCGCAATATTAGCGGCTTCACTAGCAGTAGGAATTTGTTCTAAACCACCATATGTCGCTTCAATCGGCTGATTACGACGCTGGAAATACTGAATTGCCTTACGGCCAACGAGGACAAAGGTATAGTCAACGCCTTTGGCTTGCAACTCCTTAGAACGAATCTCAGCACGCTTAATCACGTTGCCGTTGTATGCGCCACAGAGGCCGCGATCACCCGTCACCACAACCAAACAGACTTTGCTTAAAGCCCGTTCCCGCAGCAAGGGTAATTCAACTTCTTCGAACCTAAGTCGAGCTTGCAGACCATAAAGAACCTGCGCTAGACGATCAGCAAAGGGACGCGTCGCCGTGACCTGTTCTTGAGCTCGTCGAACCTTTGCAGCAGCTACGAGTCGCATAGCCTCAGTAATTTTCTTAGTATTCTTGACCGTTGAGATGCGATCGCGAATAGATTTGAGGTTTGGCATGTTTTCCTCCTAGACCGCGGCCATAAAAGATTTCTTGAAATCAACGATTGCCGACTTCAAAATCCCTTCAGCTTCATCACCCATTTTCTTCTCGCCCCGAACCAACTCACCAAACTTAGCATGGTTAGCTTTGAGATCATCTCGCATGCCTTGGACGAAATCCGTCACTTTTTCAGTGGGGACATCATCTAGATAGCCGTTGGTACCTGCATAAATCACGGCAACCTGCTCTTCCACAGGCAGAGGCGAATATTGAGGCTGCTTGAGAATTTCTCTGAGTCGAGCCCCTCGAGCCAATTGGTTCTGGGTCGCTTGGTCCAAGTCAGAGGCAAACTGAGCAAAAGCTTCTAGTTCAGCAAACTGAGCCAATTCCAGCTTCAACTTACCCGCAACCTGCTTCATCGCTTTAATCTGAGCAGCTGAACCCACCCGGGATACAGAAATACCCGCGTTAATAGCAGGACGCAAGCCAGAGTTAAACAAGTCAGAAGACAAGAAAATTTGACCATCCGTAATCGAAATCACGTTCGTAGGAATGTAAGCCGACACGTCACCCGCTTGGGTTTCTACAATCGGTAGAGCAGTCATACTGCCTTCACCCAACTCAGGGCTGAGCTTAGCGGCCCGCTCTAATAAACGAGAGTGGAGATAGAATACATCACCAGGATAGGCTTCACGTCCGGGTGGACGACGGAGAAGCAAGGACATCTGACGATAAGCCTGAGCTTGCTTAGACAAGTCATCATAGATGACCAAGGTGTGCTTACCGTTGTACATAAAGTACTCAGCGATGGCTGCGCCCGTATAAGGAGCCAAGTACTGTAGGGTAGCAGGATCGTTCGCATTAGCTGCAACAACAACCGTGTAATCGAGGGCACCACGCTCTCTGAGAACTTCAACCACCTGAGCCACCGTAGAGGCTTTTTGACCAATAGCGACGTAAACACAAATCACATCTTCAGACTTTTGGTTGAGGATGGTATCAATCGCTACCGCTGTTTTACCCGTTTGGCGGTCACCAATAATCAGCTCTCGCTGGCCCCGACCAATCGGCACCATGGAGTCAATCGCCGTAATTCCCGTTTGCATGGGTTCGTATACGGACTTCCGCTCAATAATGCCAGGAGCTGGAGATTCAATCAGACGAGTTTCGGAAGAGTTGATATCGCCTTTACCGTCAATGGGACGAGCCAATGCATCAAGGACACGCCCAATTAAAGCATCCCCCACAGGAATCTGGGCGATTTTTCCAGTTGATCTGACCGTGCTCCCTTCTTGCAGATCACGACCATCTCCCATCAGCACCACACCGACGTTATCCTCTTCCAGGTTGAGGGCAACACCTACAGTGCCATCTTCAAATTCTAAAAGTTCTCCGGCCATGGCTTTTTCCAAACCATACACACGGGCGATACCGTCACCCACCTGGAGGACGGTACCAACATTGTCAACTTTGACCTGCTGGTCGTATTGCTCAATCTGTTGGCGAATAATATTGCTAATTTCGTCGGGTCTGATGCTTACCATGGGACTTGCTCTGATTTGTGATGTGGGTATAAGGTCAAACAACTTAAGGCTGTTAAGGATTTCTAGCGACTAAATCCACAACCCTTAAGACGTACTTGTTATGGAGGTATTCATCCGCCGCAACTGGCCTCGAATACTGGCATCCAAGACTTGAGAGCCAATCTTGATGATCACACCGCCAATCAGGTCAGGATCAATACTAGTTTCTAGTTCCACCTGAGCTGCGCTACTCATCTGCTTGACTTTGTCAGTAATCGCTCGGCGTTGCTCATCTGTCAGTTCAACAGTTGAGGTCACATCCGCCAAAACAGTATTGTTGAGTTTGCGGAGTAACGCCTGATAGTGCTTACAAATACCTTCTAGAAAGATGATCCGTCGGCGGTCAACTAATAGCAGTAAAAAATTGAAGAATTGCTTTTGAACCCGAGATTCCGCCAATTGACGCAATACAGCCTTCTGGGCATCTGCGGGAGTCAGTGGGTTTACCAAAAAATCTTTGAGGTCAGAAGACGTTTGCAACAGGCTAAGCAAAAAGCTAACATCCTCGCCAACTTGATTGGTGAGATTGTTGCTTTGCGCTACAGACATTAACGCTTCAGCATATGGTTCAACAATTGCAGAACTTACCCTACTTTGTGTCATGAGTTGCCTCCTAATAAGGCAATGCTTTGATCAACTAATTTCCGCTGAGCAGATTCATTATTGCCCAACTGATTTTTCAGATCTACTTCAACTTTTTCCAAAGCCATGGCAGTGACACGCTGTCGGATTTCTGCGATCGCACGTTCCTGACTGGCAGTTGTGTCTTGTGAAGCAGCATCTTTGATGCGTTGAATCTCGTGCTTAGCTTCAGCCAGAATTTGCTCTTTAGCTTTACCAGCATTAGTCTTGGCATTTGCCAAAATCTTCTGAGCTTCAGCTTGGGCTTGTGCTAATTTATCCTGCTCTGCTGCTAAGGTTGCAGCGGCTTTGGTTTGGTTAGCTTCTGCTTCGGCGATAGCAGTTTCAATATCTTCGCGGCGCTTCACTAGAGATTTCCCTAGAAAGCCTCGCCCGAAATAAATCAGTAATCCAATAACGATTACCAAGTTAACAAGATTAGCTTCCAAAATATCGAAGTTGAGGCCGTAACCACTCGCCTCAGCCAATTGTGGAAACCCCTGTATGCCAGTTATTGCTGGCCAATTAAACATCCCCATGTTTATAGTCCTAACTGCGGTGCTGTGATGGCTTATGCCAATGTTGCGCCTAAAAGTTTATCGAGAATCTGCTGACTGAGGGTATCAACCTGCTTCTCCAATTCACCAAAGGCAGACTGTTTCTGAGACTCGAGTTCTTCTTGAGTCTTTCTCACTTCAGCTTGAACCTGTTGTTGGGCTTCAGTGATTTGATCTTGAGCAATTTTTTTGGCTTCAGCTTGAGCTTCAGCAAGCACCTGCTGGGATTGCTTACGGGTGCCAGCCAACTCCTGTTCATATTGCTCAGTTAGGCTTTTAGCTTTAGCCAAACGCTCACGGGCTTCGGTGTTGTTGGTCCGAATAAAGCCATCACGCTCATCAATAGCTTTGGTGAGGGGCTTGAAGAATACCGTGTTTAACACAGCAACCAACACAAAGAACTGGAACATCATCAATGGCAACGTGCCATTAAAATCAAACATTATTCTTGCTCAGTCTAAAAAAGTTCAGATCAGAAGTAGCCAATTTTTGATATTTCACGCTGACGACTGTTCTATATAAAAGAGCAGTGCAAGTCTCGCTGAATATCAACAAATGACGAGGAGGGACATCTCTAACGACATCCCTCTAAAGCCTCGTTTATGCGAAAGGGTTGGCGAACAGGAGAACTAGGGCGATCACCAAACCATAAATGGTTAGGGATTCCATAAATGCCAAACACAAGAGCAATGTTCCTCGGATTTTTCCTTCTGCTTCAGGCTGACGAGCGATGCCTTCTACCGCTTTTCCAGCAGCATTACCTTGAGCAAGAGCAGGGCCAATTGTAGAGATGCCAATGCCCAGGGCAGCAGCTAGTACAGAAGCAGCAGCGACTAACGGATCCATAATGCTTTTTCCTTAATTTTGAAATAACAGAACAACAAGGTAAACCTTACGCAGGTTGTCAGACTTTTAGAGGCCTGTACCAGTCACTAATTTCGAATCAATTGTGTCACTAGGGGTGACCCGCATAATTCAGTCAGAGGTCAGTGAGCCTCTTCTTCATCCCCATGACCTTCTAATGACTCGTGAATATAGGCACCAGCCAAGGTCGCAAATACCAATGCTTGAATACCGCTGGTAAATAAACCCAGCAACATCACAGGCAAGGGCACGATTAAGGGGACGAGTAACACCAAAACAGCAACCACTAGCTCGTCCGCAAGGATGTTACCAAACAAACGGAAACTAAGGGAAAGCGGCTTAGTGAAATCTTCAAGAATCGCAATTGGCAGCAGTACGGGAGTGGGTTCAATGTACTTGCGAAAGTACCCTAGCCCTCTTTTCCGAAACCCTGCATAAAAATAAACGAACGAGGTACACAATGCCAAAGCAACGGTTGTGTTGATGTCGTTCGTCGGTGCTGCAAGTTCTCCCTCAGGAAGGCTAATCAGCTTCCAAGGGAATAAAGCACCAGACCAATTGGAGACAAAGATGAATAAAAATAGTGTCCCAATGAATGGGACCCAAGGACGATACTCTTTCTCGCCGATCTGATTTTTAGTCAAATCACGGACGAACTCTAGGGCATACTCCATGAAATTCTGGAGACCGCTAGGGATGCGTTCAATTTTGCGAGTTGCCAGCACAGACACAATGACTAAGACGCCGATGACGAACCAGGACGTAATCAGAACCTGACCATGAACCCTTAAGCCACCGATCTGCCAGTATAAGTGCTGGCCTACCTCTAAACTTGCTAGAGGCAGAGCATCGAACCAATTTGAAAAATCTAGCAGAAGGCTGCTGTGATGCATAATACGCCCAACCTCGTTGGAACTTCAGGCAAAAAAATAGGGGCATTCTGCCAGTTTCCTTCAACGACTTGTTGAGGGTGACAGAACTGCAGTCCATAAGACGAAAATGAAAATGCCAACTTTGTAGGTCAGAAATCCCAAAAAAACAGGTAGGACGTCTAACTGATTCCACTGAGTTGCCACGACAATGAGTAACACGAAAACACCGAGTTGGCCTTTCCCGACTTGGGCGTTCTCGCTCCCCAGTTGCTCCACATTCCTCGCCAAAATCCTTAGATATAAAACTCCGACTGATGCCCCAAGCAAATAGCTGCTGGCTACTTTCAGAGAATAAATCCACCAAATAGGGCCAAATATTAACCCTGCTATGACTGATGATGAAATTATCAAGCCATTTTTAAGCTGATAAAAGTCATCCATCGAACCCCCTGATTGCGAGATCTGCAATTCAGCTGACTCACTCTCACTAGAGGTGGGACTCGGCTGAAGAGAAGTATCTGACAAATCCACGGGCTTTAAATTTGGTTTGGATGCGTTGCTGCAGGCCAAGGCTAATGATATCACGGCTGGGTAACATTACTTAATGAATAACCGAGAGAATCTAAAATTTAACCCAACGATATTTTGGTGCTTTTTGTTTTTATGCGTAGGGGGATGCTCAATGTCACCCAACCCTACTGATGGGGACTCTCAGGAGCAATTTTCTGGGGAAAGATTTGGTTAACCCTCCCCTAGAAAATTGACGCATCATTTATCGGGAATTGTCTCAACTCTATTTTCATTAGAACCTATACAGTTTCCTCAAGATAAAGGCTTTCAGGGAGTTCGGATTGCGAATGCGATCGCATATTAGGATCCAAACCTATTGAAAGAAGACGTATATTACGATTTGTATCTACCTTCTAAGCTGGCACCCAACCCTGAACCTCAATTGCGTTGCCAAAAAGTTTTACCAGGCTAGGATTTTCTCCGAACCAGCTGTGTTAAGAATACAAACTTGGTGGAGTATGCCAATCGCTGTCGTTACATCTTATTGCTACCAGAAATGGATAAAACCCAATATGTCAGCACCTACTATCCCGAAACAACCCTAAAATAGCAGCAGATTCCAAGAAACGGCATTTATCCCAGTCGCCATGATTCACTGCTACCGGAGCAACACAATAATCTCCTTCTAGAGCTATCTACAGGCGGGCGAGAGGTGGCACTGATTGCCCTGGAGAACCCAGAACTATTTGTGGCTAGGGCTAGTTTGTCTAGAGATTTCAGCCAAGAAAACCCCCATCAAGATTAGTTGATTGACAGCTGTTTATGATTCTTGGTCCAAATTTCGATCTCGCTGTCAGCAAAATGGAGAATGCCTTTCTATCTGACCCATAGAATGAATGATGACATCGTGCCAGAATCCCGAAGACGCCTTTTTACTGAGACATTACAACAACAGTCATCCGTCTTGAAGGTGGAGTATCATCCACTGGCAGGTGCAGGACATGATTATTCATTTTTGGGAAATCAACTAGAGCCTGTTTTTCTAAGTGAATTGATCAATCACAGTATTACCGTTACTAACAGCATCACATCCTCGAATTCAGCTCCCGCACTAACTCATGCGCATATTTGCTTATCTTTATCAAGATTTAACCTGGGAAATAAAGCTAGAACCAGCGATATGGGGATGGGAAGTTGAGCAGGTTTATCAAGATTTAGATTGGCGCCGATCTCAGTTGCATACCTTGTTGACAGACTGCCAAGTTGATCCGCCAGATTTTTTGCTACTCATGCGACTAGAAGATTTAGGTGAGTCCTTAACTCAGGTCACCCAAAATCTGACAAAGCTAGAAACTCTAGGAGTGTGCATCCTGGCAATAGAACAACCCTATCAATCTGCCAATTTTCCTACATGGCAGACTCCAGAAGTAGCTGAGCCTGAACTCGACCATGATATTAACGTTTCTTCAAGCTCATCGCAGATTTTGGTTCTATTGGATGCCATCCAGGCAGAGCAAAGAAGTCGACGGATCCGCCACGGACATGCTCAAAATCGGATCAAAAGACGCCCCCCACCTGGAAAAGCGCCCTATGGTTATCGTCGAGGCAAAGATCGGTATGTGATTGACCGCACGGTATCGCCAGTAGTAAAGGATTTTTTTGAGCACTTTCTCCTCTACGGTTCTTTACGAGGGTCAGTCCGACATATAGCGCGGAGACATGGCAAGAAAATTTCTGTGTCTACCGGCCGACGGTGGTTGACAAATCCGGTTTATCGCGGAGATTTAACCTATCAAAATCAGCAGGTGCTGATGGATACCCATACACCACTGCTTTCTCGTGAAGAAGGGGCCCAAGTCGATCGTCTACTGCGTCGAAATAGCACAATGAGCCCGAGAGCAGCCAGTGCCCCTCGCTCCCTTTCAGGACTTGTATATTGTGCTACCTGCCAATCCCCCATGACAATTTCACGAGTCATGCCCCGCGGCAAAGCGAAAGAATATCTATATTTACGCCCAACCAAATGTCCTGATAAACCTCGATGCCAAGCAATTTCCTACGACAAAATCTTGGGAAAAACGATTCAATCAATTTGTGAAGAGCTACCCCAAGCGGTTGCGGGGGTGAATCAACCTATCCTAAGTCAATTTAAGCAAGGGGTAGATGCTGAAATCGCCGCGAAGCAAGCAGTTTTGTCTCAACTTCCTGAACTGGTGGCAACCAAAGTGCTCGATCAATCTACAGCTGATTTACGAGGCTACAATTTGCAAACTGAAATTTCAGCGTTAAAAAGCCGCTTGGCCCAATTGCCCCCTGTCAACTTAAAAGAAATTGCCCAAACGGTTTCTATTGATCAGTTCTGGATGGATTTGTCGGAGTCTGAGCGACGCTTTTATTTTCGAGAATTTATTCGTCAGGTCGATCTTATTCGAGAGGGCAAAGACTGCGATGTCAAACTCAACTTCATGTTTTGATTAAAGACTCTCAGTGTCAACACCCAAAAGTGATGCACTTATCCGGTCATATCAATTTTAATCATCAATACAATAATGACTAGACCTTAATCACACACTGGTATCAAATTTGTAAGATTTGAGATAAGCTGCAAACGAATATGTTCTCTGTTCATAACTAAAGAGTTAAAACATTATCCGTGCAGAAAAAGTCGAACCGCTGGCTCATTTGGATTTTTGTCGTTGTTGCCGTTGTTGCCCTAATCGGGTTTTCCTTCGGACAAATCTTTGACAGCCTTGTCAGCAACCGTCCTTCTCCATCTCCCTCAATCCCCAATCCTGGAGTTCCTGGTACAACTCCTTCCCCAGCCGCAGTATCAGACATAGAAAAAAAGAACTTACAAGATCTTGAAAACGGTTACTTGCTCATTTTAGAAAAAGAGCCAGACAATCCTGAAGCCTTACAAGGCCTAGTAGAAACACGCTCACAAATGATCCCTCTAGGCTTAAAAAAAGTCAAAGACTTAATAGAGCCACTAGAGCAATTAGTGCAGCTCAACCCTGAGCAGACCAAGTATAAAGTGGTACTCGCCCAAACCCTCCAAAGATCTGGCCAGAGAGAAACAGCAGCCCAAACTTATCGCACTATTCTGGCGACCCAGCCTGGGAACATGGATGCCCTCCAAGGGTTTGTCACCTTACTCTTAGAGCAACAACGTCCTTCATCCGCCACTGAACTACTAGAAACAACACTTAAAAATGCCCCCGAAGCTAATAAGGTAAAGCCCAACAGCATCAATGAAACTGCTGTAAAACTCCTTCTAGGCCAGATTTACGTTTCTCAGAAACAGTTTGACTCAGCTTTTGCACTTTACGATAAGTTGATTGCCACTGATCCCAAAGATTTTCGTCCCGTTTTTGCAAAAGCTATTCTTCTCAAGGAACAAGGGAAAACCAAAGAATCCCAGATTTTGTTCAATTCAGCGCAAAACCTAGCTCCAGGGCAGTATAAAGATCAAATCAAAGCTGCCGCCAACACACCATCATCTCTATCTCCCAGTCCTCAGTCTACTCAGTCATCCCCGGCTGTTCCCAGTCAATAGGATTCCCTACGCTTGAGTAGTTACGCTGATAGAGAGATAGAGAAGAAGTTAGAAAATCAATATCGATTATTAGAGTTACTGAACCATTGCAAAGGAATGTCCACAACTGCAGGTCTCAGAGGCATTGGGATTATAGAAACGAAAACCACCCCCCATCATATCCTCGGTGTAATCCAAGGTTAGACCCGAAATGTATTGCAAACTATTTGAATGAACTAATACCTGGAATTCTCCACAATCAAACATCTGATCACCAGGTTGTTGAGATGGTGAAAACTCCATTTGGTAAGCGAACCCTTTACAGCCACTGGTATCAATTCCAATTCGCAGAAAGCCGCCTGCTGACGAATGCTTTTTCTGGAGACGTTTGACTTCACCAATGGCTGTCGGGCTCAGCTGAATCATAAGTAGAAAATTGTAGTGTACTTAAAGGCTATCGCGCGTAATCATCATCAAAGCGCACAATATCATCTTCCCCTAAATATTCACCATTTTGAACTTCAATCAATACCAGAGGCACCATACCAGGATTTTCAAGGCGGTGCTGAGTGAATCGAGGCACATAGGTAGACTCATTCGCACTGAGCATCAAGTCTTCCTCACCTCGAACAACCTTAGCAATCCCAGCGATGACGATCCAATGTTCACTACGATGGTGATGCATTTGTAGACTAAGACGATGTCCTGGTTTGACCTCAATTCGTTTAATCTTATATCCTTGACCTTCTTCCAAAATCGTAAAAGATCCCCAAGGGCGCAATTCAGTCGCAGCAACCCCTTGATGGGCGGACATTGCTGTTGCAACTAAGCTTGATGATTGAGTTTGAACCACAGTTTCTACTTACCTCGTTAGGTTTTTTAGTCAAAGATGGAAGCTACATGCCTGCTACTCAAAGCCGTGGGCTAAAGATTAGCAAAAATTTGGGATTGGAAATGTATAGACAGATTGCACTCGGAAAGTCTTATCCATACACTCTACTATCTAAACAAATAGCAGATATTTTGAAGTGATCTTTGTCACCAAATGAGATATTCACTGATTCAAACGTCCATATATCATAGGATTCGAAGAACAACAGACATATCAATCAAAATACAAAAAACTTTAGCTCAACAGCACAATAGGTTTTCAAACCTTAGCAATAATGAACTACTATTAGAACCTCGAATAATCTAACGTATCGGTTCATGGTTCGGCAAATTATCTAGGATTAGGTTGCCAAAAAACTCCAATCCCGTTTTGGACACGAGCACCAGTAACAGGATGTCGATCGAGCAGCTGTCCCCCCAAGTACAGACTAGTTGAACTGCCACCATCAAGATTCAAAGCATTCACCGAACCCAGCTTTTTCATAATTAAAGCCCATTCGTTTAATGTAGGACCTGGCCCTCCTAAGCGGTTATGAGCAGCTGCTAGTAAAATGGTGCCATCTGTTGTTTGACCAATACCACTACGAGGTGCGGCCTGAGTGTCAAAAGGAGGACGAAACTGTTCAGCCTTAGCGTTCAGAACAACTTGCCCATTACTGACTAATAAAGGACCAGCTCCAAGAATATTTGGGAATGCATTAAAGGTTGATGGAGAAGTGGCAGTGGTAGTTTCAAGTTGAGTCCCAGTTGCCAATGCATTCCCTACATCAAAGGATCTTAGAATCAACAAATAGCCATTTTTGGGAATGGAAAAAGACTTAGCACTCGAACTGGTTTGTGTAGAAGCAACGCGATCATTGATGACCGTGATAATTTTTTCAGTTTCTAAGATCGGGGTATATGTTGATCCCCAGGTTGGCGTGTAGCGAGCGATTCCTTTCTGAGGATATCCGCTATCGAGGGAAACAATAGCGAGCTGTTGGCCCCCCGATGTCTTCAGAGACTGTTGTAGCTGCATACGTCCCATTTGGAACTGGCCTTTTTCATTCCAAGCAACTACCCCTCGATTAAGAATGGGGCTAGAGATCCACTGGCCATTTTGCCGAATTGCACCTAAAGGTGTTTTATTATTCCGATTAAAAAATCCGGCATTAATAGCAGCAGCAACCTGCGCTCCTTTCGCCATCGTAATTAGGGGATGTATTCCTAACAGTGAGCTGCGATTTCCCCAAATGGGTTTCAACTCCAGCCCTGGTGATTTAGGGTTGAGTGCCAACCAAGTCACAGGATATTGCTTATTCCCCAAACTAATCACCCGTTCTTGCCGTAAAATACCTGGTGCCCATACGATACTGCGTTGCTCAGGTGCTGTTGCCTGAATGTCAATGACAAGACGATGGGGATTAGTCAACGTCCACACCCGAGGTGTCATGGTGCCTGAAATAACGCCACTCAAAATTGTTCTGCCCTGTTTTCTAGTGATTTTGAGTGACTTCAAAGCAGAATTAGCGGGAAATTTCCAAGCTTTAGCCAACCCCGCTGCAGCCGTGGCATCAATGGCTAGGGTAAATTCGCGATTTGTTTTTCCTGTTCTACTGTTGGTCAGTTGTTCCATTTGCCAGGGCGTTGGTTGATCCAAATCCACTACCAAACGGTGTCCCCACTGCTGCCGCCCGGCTCTAACCTGACCAATACGTGATGGCGGTGACTGAATTTTAAGAACATTACCTTGAGGTTGTAATTTCCAGTTAAAAGTTTGAGCTAGGGTCGATATATCCAGATAGCGATAAGCCCCATTCTCACTGAAACGGGTTGTCAAAGAGACTGGTTTGGGTGTGAACCACTGCACAGGCTGTTGGCGAAAATTATTGGAGCTGGACAAATTAAATCCAAATCGCCGATTTAATCCACTATCACTAAGACCTGTTGATACTTTTTCCGGTTGACCAGAATTCTGCCATTGTGTCCAATCAACAGGATAGGTCCTGCCATTGAGCATAATCTGATTGCCCTGATTAACACTTGCACGTGCTACCTGGACAATAGGCTGATCGATGGCTGTTTGTGCCCAAGCTGGAGCCGCAACTACGACACTAGGGCCAAGCATCAACATGGAGGGTAAGTAAACCAAAATTCAATCAAAAAAGTAAATGGGCAGTTATGACAGACAGTGACCTCCATGAAAGAGGTAGGAGAGAGTCCATGACTTTAGCTTGCACCAGAAATAACCAATACCTAACGTTACGGTGTTGATTCAGGCGTATTAATGGAACCGGGTGCAGACTGGATGGGATTACTCAGTTGTTCTTGTTGTTTTTTACGAAACGAATCAACAGCGGAATTAAAGTCCTCAGATTGATCTTCAGCAAATTCACTACCAGAGCGACCATTAACTTGTTGCAATCGATTCAGCAGATCGAACAAGGAACCTGGGCCTGCTCTATCAGTAAAGATCTGATCAGGATCATTAGTATCTTCTAACTGAAAATCTTGTAGCGGATCATTGGTTGAAGACGATTGAGCCATTGCAGGCAAAGAACCTAGACAGGCAAAAATTCCTATCGTCGCTATAGTCAAAGACTTAAGATCAAGCAAGTGTATACGCATAATATTTTTCGGCCTAGTAACAAAATAAGGGGTTAATGATGAAAGCAGGCTATCTAGATATTAACCATCTTTATATCTCTTCCTAATCTAGCGTCAGGCAAGATTGTGATCTTAACCAAGATAGGTCATGGATATACCTCGGCAAAGAGCTAGCAGGTGATCAAACTCACTGATTCCAGCTGTGCCATAGCCTTTAATTACTCTTAAGAGCAAAATCACAAACATTAAACAATACGACCCTTTTGATAATTGAAAGTTTCTTGACTTGGAGCTGCCCCATATTCCAGGTCAATTAATTTTTCGATGATTGTCGAAAATAGCAAGGACATGGTCGATCCTAGAGGATGAGGGTTTTTCAGAAGACGGAGTCATAAGTAGGCAGATGCAATCATCCAACACTCAGCAAAGTATTGATAAGCAAGTTGTTCCATGCACTGAGGTAGGATGTCAAGATCAGACAGAACCTTCTTCCAGATTTGTGCAATTTGTTTCTGTAACTAACCCAGAACTGGACACAAGCGTCTCTCAATCCATTCGATTTAGCAATCAATTCACCGGGCGCATGGAACTTCAGGGTGATGCCCCCACCGTAATGGACTATTTGGATGCCCATCGCGGTTGGTTTTGTCGATGCGCACACCCCATGACGGCAGAACCAGTGGAGGATAATGGATATATCCTGTCGTTGGGACGGTATGGTTCCTTTGGCTTTGAGGTAGAACCCCAAATAGGATTACAACTCTTGCCTCAAGACCAAGGTGTTTATCGGATTGCGACTATACCCATACCAATCCAAAATAAACTAGACCATTGTTATCAAGTCGATTTTCAGGCCGCCTTACAGCTCGTAGATACATCCGATATAACGCCTGACATATCCACAACCTCTCAAACAGTTGTGGAATGGGATTTAGAGCTAGACGTTACTATCGTGTTTCCGAAATTCATTCTCCGACTTCCTCACAAAGTGATTCAAACAACTGGTGATAAGTTGCTACAACAAATAGTCCGGCAAATTTCGCGACGTTTAACTCAAAAAGTACAGAACGATTTCCATGAAACCTATGGAATAAAGCGATCCTAGTATCTATAAATTGAACAATAACTCAGCAAGGAAAATACGCGATTTATGCTAAATCAATAGTTTCTAGTTACCCAGTCTCGCTGGAAGAAAGTGAACGTGGCATCCTAAGCTAGTCGCCCAAGCTTTAGAAAGCAGATACGTAATGATGCTTCTCAGGCTCGCCCTCCATTGACACCCAACAGTACTATGCAACTTTACTCGATCTAGAAGAGTCATGGATATCAGTATTTTTCTCCATATTTCAGGATTTTTTCGCTTTACCTGTCTGTCAGGCTGTCATAAAATCATGCAGGTTACGGACAGAATAACTACCTGATTGCATAAGGTATAAAAATCCTTAGAAGTCTGTCCTATCGATTATCGTTTATTTTTATTGACTATTAGCCTATGTTTTTGGCCTTACATCGCAATTGGTCTGCCAACAAGCTATTCCAAATAGGATGCTTATCCTCTCTTTTTTATCTAATGTCTCTCAGTCCTGCTTCGGCATTAGAACTTCGGATCTCTTTATCCCAAGAGAAAGAAAATTTGATCATTGGTAGCTCTACCCCTGCGAACATTGTCAACGGCCAGGGAAAGTCTGTAGGCACCTTACCTGCCCTAGAGGGCTTTTTTGCTAAACCTTCTCCAGGGGCAGTGACCTTCTTTAGCCAGAAAGCATGGCAACTCTCGATCGAACCGACAGCAGGAGGATTTGTTTATATCAAAGATCGATGGTATCGAGGCCAAGTTCGATTGATCCGTACTTCTGAAGGTATCAATATCATTAATGAAATTGACTTGGATGACTATTTAGCTGGAGTAGTGGGCAAGGAAATGCCTAGGGCCTGGCCTACTGAGGCCCTCAAAGCGCAAGCCGTTGCAGCTCGATCTTTTGCACTCTATCGACGCAGCAAACAAAAAAATCCATTGTATGACTTAGTGAATACGACTAAAGACCAGGTTTATGGTGGTATAGACGGCGAAGCTGAAAGTACTCGTTTGGCTGTCAGAGCAACTTCAGGACAAATTCTTGCCTATCAGGGCAATGTGATTGAAGCCCTCTTTCACGCAAATTCTGGGGGGCATACTGAGAACTCCGAACAAGTTTTTAGTGGAACAATTCCATATTTGAGGGGTGTGCCTGACTTTGACCAAAAAGCTCCCAATTTTCAGTGGTCCGCAAATTTTTCTCAAGCCCAACTGCAAGAACGTATCCCTGGATTGGGTAACATCGTTTCAATGACCCCCCAGAATACGACTGCTCACGGACGGATAAAAACCATCAAAATTGTGGGAGAACTAGGGAGCAAAATGATGAAAGGGCGTGAGTTTCGCCAAGCCCTTAAGTTGAAAAGCACCTTGTTTAAGGTGATGCCTCAGTCCAAGGTCGTTGCCAGCCAGACTCAGCCACTTCCTGGTCAAAAACCTGGATTTATTATCCAAGGCCGAGGACATGGACATGGTTTAGGCCTGAGTCAATGGGGGGCTTTAGCACTAGCCCAAAAAGGCAATACTTACCAGCAGATTTTGCAGCATTATTATCAAAACACGACCATCCAAACTATCAATTAAAGAGTCCAATTGCAGCAACAAATTGGCATAACGATCCGATCGTCAGCCAAAATTTCGAAGTTCGGTTGAAATCACTTACAGGAAAAATTTGATGACAAAAGTCGCCCTAATTACTGGAATAACTGGCCAAGACGGAGCCTACCTAGCAGAATCTTTATTGGATAAGGGTTATGAGGTTCACGGAATTAAAAGGCGTGCTTCTTTATTTAATACCGACCGCATCGATCATCTCTATCAAGACCCTCATGAGAAAAATCGACGTTTTTTCCTTCACTATGGTGACCTAACCGATTCAACTAACTTAATTCGGATTGTGCAACAGGTACAGCCGGATGAAATTTATAATCTGGCTGCCCAAAGCCATGTGGCTGTCTCTTTTGATACACCAGAATATACAGCGAATGTAGATGGGATTGGCACCTTACGATTCTTGGAAGCTATTCGAATTTTAGGACTTGAGAAAAAAACTAAGTTTTACCAAGCCTCTACTTCTGAGCTTTATGGATTGGTGCAAGAAATTCCTCAAACAGAGAAAACACCCTTTTATCCCCGCTCTCCCTATGCAGTTGCAAAGCTCTATGCCTATTGGATTACCGTTAATTACCGAGAAGCCTATGGTATGTATGCCTGCAATGGAATTTTGTTCAACCATGAATCGCCGTTGCGAGGTGAAACCTTTGTCACTCGGAAGATCACTCGTGCAATCTCACGTATCCACTTAGGCATGCAAAAATGTCTCTATCTGGGCAATATGGATTCCCTTCGTGATTGGGGCCATGCTCGAGATTATGTAGAAATGCAGTGGTTAATGCTGCAACAAGACCAGCCTGACGATTTTGTCATTGCTACAGGTCATCAATATAGCGTTCGTCATTTTGTCACCGCTGCCTGTAAAGAAGTCGGCGTTCAAATTAAGTGGCAAGGTGAAGGGGTAGAAGAGAAAGGATTCGATGAGCAGGGAAATTGCATAGTTGCGGTCGATCCTCGGTACTACCGTCCAACGGAAGTAGAGACTTTATTGGGTAGTCCAGAAAAAGCGAAAGAGAAACTCAAATGGGTCCCAGAAGTCAGCTTCGAACAGCTTGTGGCTGAGATGATGACAGCAGATATGAAAGCTGCTAAGCGAGATAAGCTGATCCAAGAACATGGCTACCCTGTCCCAGAAGTACATGAATAAGGCCCTAAGTATAGCGAGGTTGCGGTGTTTATCTTTTTACCTTCATTCCTGAGCTTAAGCTGAATTTGCCGTGGCTGTTATGAGAGTTCTACTAATTCATGGCCTAGGGCGCTCGCCCTTGTCTGTATTCGGCTTATCTCAATACTTGCAACGAGCGGGGTACCAGACAGAGTTATTTGGGTATTCGTCCTTACTAGAGTCTTATACCCAAATTATCGAGCGTTTGCAAAATCGGCTAAAAGAGCTGGAGGTTGGTAGTTACGGCATCGTAGCCCATTCTTTAGGAGGCTTATTGGTGCGATCTGCTTTAACCGCGAATACGGCCCTACAGCCCGACCCAGTGATCTTATTAGCACCCCCAAACCAGTCTCCTCGCATTGCTCGGCTGACCCAGGGATTTAGTCCCTTGTCTCCTATAGCTGGAGACTGTCTGAAGAACTTGGCTGACTTGAACTTTTATCAGCAGCTCCCTACCCTAGAGATCCCCCACGCCATTATCGCTGGCACTGATGGCCCTCGTGGACCTTGGAGCTTTTTTGGTGAAGAGGTCAATGATGGTGTTCTCACTCTGACAGAGATGCAGTTATGCCATTGTCACCTGAAAGTGATGTTGCCCGTTAAACATACACAAATGCTCAATCATCCGCTTGTGCAGAAAACTATTTTGCAAATACTGAACAACAATACTCAGAAAATTTTGCCTCAAGTGCCCTAACAACAAACGACCGATACCTTTGTTGTCTAAAGTAAGGGTATGACCATCATCACTTGCGACCATCTGGACAAGGTATATCCCGTTGCCATCAAAGAACCTGGGTTCAAGGGCACCTTATCTCATTTTTTTCAGCGACAACACCGTCATGTTCAAGCTGTCCAAGCCGTTAGCTTTCAGATTGACCCTGGCGAAGTGGTTGGCTTTTTAGGACCCAATGGCGCTGGCAAAACCACAACCTTGAAGATGCTGACAGGTCTTATCCATCCATCTGATGGCCAAGTCCGGGTAGCAGGTCATATTCCTTTTCGCCGCCATACTAAGTTCCTCGAAAAAATCACCCTAGTGATGGGGCAAAAACAGCAATTGCTCTGGGACTTACCTGCCCTAGATTCTCTAAAAATTAATGCCGCGGTTTATAACATCGGTTACCGGGAATTTCAGCATCGGGTTGACGAGTTATCGGAGATGCTGTCGTTAGCAGGCAAACTAACTCAACCTGTCCGTAAGCTCTCCTTGGGTGAGCGGATGAAGGCAGAGTTACTAGCGGCGCTACTCCATCGACCTCAGGTACTATTTCTCGATGAACCAACCTTGGGTTTAGATGTCAATGCTCAAGTGAGTGTTCGAGAATTTTTGAGGGAATATAACCAGCGATACGGTGCCACGATTCTGTTAACCAGCCACTATATGGCAGATATTACTGCTCTTTGCGATCGCGTTCTTTTAATCCACCAAGGCCAACTGATTTACGATGGTGCTCTGAATCAATTGATGAACCGCTTCGCCCCCTTTCGGGAAGTCAAATTGGAGCTTACCCAGCCCCACCAAACCTCTGACTTAGAACAGTATGGTGAAGTAGAAGAAGTGATGGGGCGAGAAGCTCGTTTATTAGTTCGCCGCGAAGATCTGACCCAGACTGTTTCCCAAATACTGGCTGATCTACAGGTCCTAGATTTAACGATTACCGATCCACCGATTGAGGAGATTATCGGTCGGGTCTTTCAGTCAGGAAAAGTCACGTGATGGCAATCGTCCGCAAGTGCAAGACCTTCCTGGTCGTCTATTACGCCTATATGCTGGAATATCGAGCAGAACTTCTGCTCTGGGTTTTGGCAAACTCATTACCTTTGATCATGATGGGGGTCTGGTCTCAGGCTGCGGAAGGGGGAGATTTTTCTCTCACAGCCCTTGACTTTGCCCGGTACTTTATCGCCGTATTCATCGTTCGGCAGTTCACCATCGTCTGGGTAATTTGGGACTTTGAAAGAGAAATTGTGGAGGGTAAACTATCGCCCCGACTCTTACAACCCATTGATCCTGTTTGGCATCATGTAGCAGCCCACGTTGCCGAGCGGTTTGCTCGCTTTCCTTTTTCAGTGGGCTTGGTGGGACTCTTTTTTGTCCTCTATCCTCAAGCCTTTTGGTGGCCCAGCCCGATGGGGTTGATCTGGGGCTGTCTAGCCATTGTGATGGCGTTCATTCTGCGCTTTATCATCCAATATACATTTGCCATGTTTGCATTTTGGTTAGAACGAGCCACAGCGATTGAGCAACTATGGTTTTTGTTTTATCTATTTCTGTCGGGGATGATTGCGCCCCTGGATTTATTCCCTGAGGCTGTGCGGGCAGTCATTGTTTGGACTCCCTTCCCCTATCTGATCTATTTTCCCGTGAGTCTCTTAGTAGGCATTCCCACCCCTATTGCTAGAGGTTTTGTGGTGATGCTGGTGTGGTGTGCTCTAGGGATCATCGCCAACCGTTGGTTGTGGCGGCGAGGCATCAAACATTATTCTGGCATGGGAGCTTAACTAGACCATAGCTTGGACAATAGCTCGAGCCGTCCCTTGAGTGCTCATGGGTGCAGTCTCAGATGCCCCCAAATCAGGAGTGACCTGGGCATTAACAGCAACCACAGCTTCTACCGCAGTTTGCAACTTCTGAGCTGCTTCCAGTTCACCTAAATGGCGTAGCATCATCGCGCCTGACAAAATTAACGCGGTTGGATTCGTTTGGTGTTGTCCAGAATATGAGGGGGGCGTTATGTGCATTGCTTCAAACACCGCATACTCATCCCCAAAACTAGCACTAGGGGGAACACCGAAGTCCCCAATCATGCCTACACATAGACTGGAAAGAATATCACCATAGGAATATGGCATCACCAAAACATCAAAATCTTGAGGGCTTTGCATCAACTGCACACACAAGGTATCTACAGTTCGATCTTCAAACTCAATTTCGGGAAACTCTTTGGCAATTTCACCTACGATTTCTAGAAACAGGCCATCGGTATGCCGCATTGTATGGGCCTGGTGCACAGCCGTTACCTTGCGGCGATCATGGACCCGAGCATAGTTAAAAGCAAATTCAGCAATTTGGCCACTGCCTTTAACAGAGATGGATTTCACCCCCACAGCTGAGTCTTCTCGGATATGCTTCCCAGATAGTTTAGACAAAAGAGAACGAGCATCTGCTGATTCTACCGTCGTGCGTTCAAGTTCGATACCAGCATAGAGATCCTCAGTATTTTCTTGAACAATCACTAAGTCAATATCTTGAAAACGGCTCTTGACACCAGACATCGATTTTGCAGGCTGCAGCTTGGCAAAAAGATTGAGCTGATTACTCATGCTCCTTTTGAGAGAATCGATGTCTTGTCTAATCGGGAGGGTTATTGGTCCAATGAGCGCAGTTTTAGTTTGTCGAATGGAGTCCAGAACGTCCCTAGATAAACAAGGACCGCCATCATCTAGAACTTCAATACCTGCGTCCACTACCTGCCAGTCAATTTTTGCACCTGAGGCATCGATGACTGTTTGAGTTGCCGCTGCGATCTCAAGGCCAATACCATCGCCTAGAATCAGGGTAACAGGATATCCCATATACTTATTCCCCTTCTGAGAAAGCCATTGGCGATTTCATCATACGAGTATTTACAAAAGCTTGAGAGGTTGAGCCTACTCATTCTATAGACCTCAAAACTCAAATCAGGCACATATTAGATGTAAAAACACCTGATATACTCCATCAGGATATGCCTCTTACTGCTATTTCTAGGTTACCCATATAGCTTGCCAAAGTGCTGCAATCACATAGAGAAAATACATGATCAAAAATTTATCAACAATCATCTATACGCTTACAGATGAAGCACCTGCTTTGGCAAACTACTCTTTTCTGCCTATTATTAAGACTTTTATAGATGTGGCCAATATTGCCATAGAAACAAGTGACATTTCTCTATCGGGGCGAATTCTTGCCAATTTCTCAGAGCGCTTGACGACAGAACAGCAGCAGGTAGATGCGCTCTCCTCTCTAGGTGAACTCGCTAAGACACCAGACACAACCATTATTAAGCTGCCGAATATCAGTGCTTCTCTTCCTCAATTGATGGCTGCGATTGCAGAATTACAGGAGAAAGGGTTTAATATCCCCCCCTATCCTGCCGATCCTAAAAATGAGGCTGAGGTAGCCATCAAACAACGGTATGCCAAGGTGTTAGGCAGTGCCGTTAATCCCGTTTTGAGGGAAGGAAACTCAGATCGGCGAGTTGCGGTGGCGGTCAAGCAGTATGCACAGAAAAATCCCCATGCTATTGGTGCCTGGACGTCTGATTCTAAATCTCATGTGGCACATATGGACGATGGCGACTTTTATGGGACTGAGCAGTCCGTCGTGCTTGAACAAGCTAGCAACGTCAAGATTGAACTGGTGGCAGCAGACGGTTCTACAAAGGTTCTGAAAGAGAACATAGCGATACTAGCAGGGGAAGTGATCGATGGGGCGGTCATGAACGTCAAGGCATTGCGGGCCTTCTATGAAGAATCCATCAACGCAGCCAAAAAAGAAGACCTTCTGCTGTCGCTCCATGTCAAGGCCACAATGATGAAGGTCTCTGACCCAATTTTGTTTGGACATGCGGTTACGACCTACTACAAAGATATCTTTGCCAAGTATGCGAATACCTTTAGTGACCTAGGTGTCAATCCCAATAACGGATTGGGGGATGTTTATGCCAAAATCCAATCCTTACCGCTCGCACAACAGAGGGACATCAAAGCCGATCTAGAAGCGGTGTATAACACCCAACCCAAGTTAGCTATGGTCAATTCTGAGCAAGGGATCACGAATCTCCACGTACCCAGTGATGTCATTATTGATGCCTCTATGGCCGCTGCGATCCGTGCCTCTGGACAAATGTGGGGGCCAGATGGTCGGCCCTATGACACTAAAGCGATGATTCCTGATCGGTGTTATGCCACCATGTACCAAGAATGCATCAGATTTTGTCAGGAACATGGGGCATTCGACGTGACCACGATGGGCAATGTCGCCAATGTCGGGTTAATGGCCCAAAAAGCGGAAGAGTACGGGTCCCACGATAAAACCTTTGAAATACCTACAGATGGGACAGTCCGGGTTGTGGATGGATCTGGACAAACCTTGATGGAACATACCGTCCAGAAAGGCGATATCTGGCGCATGTGCCAAACCAAAGATATCCCCATTCAGGATTGGGTCAAACTCGCCGTTAATCGTGCCAGAGCCACAGGCTTTCCTACTATTTTTTGGTTGGATGCCAAGCGGGCCCATGATGCCAATTTAATTGAGAAGGTGAATCGATATCTACCTCACCATGACACCACGGGTTTAGAAATTCAGATTTTGGCACCCGTGGATGCCATGCGGTGCACTTGTCAACAGATTCGGGTGGGCAAGAATGTGATTTCGGTGACAGGAAATGTCTTGCGGGATTATTTAACGGATCTGTTCCCCATTCTAGAGCTGGGGACTAGCTCTAAGATGCTCTCGATTGTGCCTCTATTGGCAGGGGGTGGATTATTTGAAACGGGGGCAGGGGGATCGGCCCCTAAACATGTCCAACAGTTTCTGAATGAAGGACATTTGCGGTGGGATTCTTTAGGTGAATTCTTAGCCCTGGCCGTGGCTTTGGAAGATGTGGGTCAGAAAACCAATAATGAAAATGCCATGATTCTGGCTGAAACCCTAAATCAGGCTAACGGTATGTATTTAGAACAGGGCAAATCTCCCTCACGCCAGGTCCATGAGCTGGATAATCGGGGCAGTCATTTTTATCTGGCGATGTATTGGGCACAAGCCTTGGCAAAACAAACTCAAAGTGAAACCCTCAAAACCAAGTTCACGACAGTTGCTCAACAACTTAGTAAGCATGAAACTACCATCTTGAGTGAACTGAATGCAGCTCAGGGTGGCCCCGTCGATATTGGGGGGTACTATTTGGTGGATGCTGAGAAAACCAGCAAGGCGATGCGCCCCAGTCAAACCCTCAATGCCATTGTGACGATTTAGAAGTTATCCAAAATCATTCATACAACCAACCCATACACCGATGGTGAGGGTTGGTGTTCCATCACTGCCTGAAGCAATAGTCCAATTTTGAGTATGCTGCGCCTCAACGAGATTAAACTGCCGTTAGACCATTCCGATTTGGCTCTTGAGGATGCCATTCTCAAAAAGCTGTCAATCTCCAAGGGTGATTTGGTCCGCTTCACTATCTTCAAGCGTAGTTACGATGCCCGCAAGAAAGGAAAAATCTTGCTGGTCTATATCGTTGATATCGAAACACCCCAAGAAAAAGCTCTCCTGAAGCGGTTTCGAAAAGATCCTCATGTTGTGGCAACGCCGGATATGGCCTATCGCTTCGTAGTCAAGGCGACCCGTAACTATCCAATGCGCCCTATTGTGATCGGTACAGGGCCTTGCGGGATGTTTGCTGGGTTACTGCTGGCCCAGATGGGCTTTCGTCCCATTTTGTTGGAGCGGGGTAAATCGGTGCGCGATCGCAGTGTTGATACCTTCGGCTTTTGGCTTAAAAAACGCCTGAATCCTGAATCCAATGCCCAATTTGGGGAAGGGGGAGCTGGCACCTTTTCTGATGGCAAACTCTATAGCCAGGTCAGAGACCCTAAACATTACGGGCGCAAAGTCCTGACTGAGCTAGTTAATGCTGGCGCCTCCCCAGAAATTTTGTATATCAACAAACCTCACATCGGTACTTATCGGTTAGTCAAGATTGTTCAGAATTTGCGGGGTACCATTGAGGCCCTAGGGGGTGAGATTCGATTTCAGAACCGGGTGGCAGATATCGATATCGATCAAGGACAAGTGCTGGGGGTGACCCTAGAGAATGGCGACTCTATTGCCAGCAACCAGGTGGTCTTAGCGGTGGGGCATAGCGCGCGGGATACGTTTCAAATGCTTTGGGAACGCGGGGTTTACATTGAGGCTAAACCCTTTTCTATCGGCTTCCGCATTGAGCATCCCCAATCCTTGATCGATCACTGTCGCTTTGGGAACCAGGCCGGACATCAACGATTAGGGTCCGCCGATTATAAGTTGGTGCATCACTGTCAAAATGGTCGGTCCGTGTATAGTTTCTGCATGTGTCCAGGGGGCAAAGTCGTGGCGGCGGCCTCGGAACCCGGACGATTAGTCACTAACGGCATGAGCGAATATGCCCGGGACGAGTCGAATGCCAACAGTGCGATCGTGGTGGGTATCACCCCCGAAGATTATCCCGATGGCCCCTTGGCAGGGATTGATTTGCAAAGACAGCTCGAAGCACAAGCCTTTGAGTTGGGTGGCAAAACCTATGAAGCCCCAGGGCAATTGGTGGGGGATTTTTTGGCAGGTCGACCCTCCACAGACTTTGGTTCAGTATTTCCGTCCTACAAGCCAGGGGTGACGTTGGGTGACTTGGGACAGAGTTTGCCAGAGTTTGCGATCGCATCTATTCGGGAAGCTATTCCTGCTTTCGATAAAAAGATACGAGGGTTTGCCATGGATGATGCAGTCCTTACAGGTGTCGAAACCCGTACGTCATCGCCGATCCGTATTAAGCGCAATGAACATTATCAGAGTTTAAATACCGTCGGACTCTATCCAGCAGGTGAAGGGGCTGGGTATGCGGGGGGAATTCTGTCCGCTGGCATTGATGGCATTAAAGTTGCAGAAGCAGTAGCGATCAGTATGACGGCAGAGTGAGCCAGGTTGGCCCTGCCAAAAATAGTCAATAGAGGTTGGCAAGAAAACGAAGAGGGTTCAGAGCCATCATCATTGCCGTTGAAGTTTGAGCCGATAGAGTGTCTTGGCCTGTTGTCAGATATCCCATGCAGCCATCCATCAACAGATAGACTGCTACCAAACCAACAGCAGACATTGCAACAAGTGCTCCTGCAAAAATGAGAGACGCTTCCTTAGATTGGTGAGCAGTCTTCATCAGTTGCAGGGAAACAATCACAAGCCCTATAGCACCGACAAGTAGAATAATCATAACTTTACCTATTGTAATAAAATTACAGACTATTCGACTAATATGTATAAGGTTTCCTGATTGTTTTAAGGATTAGGTTTGACGGACAGGGACTTGATTTTCTTGCAAATGGGTTTTAATTTCAGCAATCGACAGTTGTCCGTAATGCAATAAAGATGCTAGTAAGGCGGCTTCTGCCTTGCCTTCAGTTAAGGCTTCGCGAATATGATCGCAGGTCCCTGCTCCACCGGAAGCGATCACAGGGATTTCAACTTGCTCAGCAATGGTGCGAGTTAGTTCCAAGTCATACCCAGCTTGGGTGCCATCGCCATCCATACTAGTGACTAATAGTTCGCCAGCACCTCGGTCGGCCATCTCTTTGGCCCAGGCAATTGCGTCTAGGCCAGTGTTTTCTCGACCGCCGCGAATAAAGACATCCCAGCCTTGATCGTCCCGGCGACGGGCATCAATGGCGACCACAATACACTGACGACCGAAGCGATCGCTGGCCTGATTCACGAAATCTGGATTTTTGACAGCAGAGGAATTAATACTGACCTTGTCGGCCCCTGCACGTAACAATTTTTTAATCGTTTCTAAGGATTGGATCCCTCC
>CALDHF010000097.1 GCA_937941595.1 uncultured Acaryochloris sp.
CTCACTTAAGGGCTTCAAGACGACTAGGCCACAGCCTTCCCCCCGGACATAGCCATCGGCTTGGTCATCAAAGGTTTTACAGCGACCATCCGCGGCCATCATATTGGCCTCGGTAAAGGCCATCGTTAGCTCTGGAGACAAGATGGTATTGACGCCCCCGGCAATGGCCAGATCACATTCGCCTTGTCGCAAACTTTGGCAGGCTTGATGGACAGCGACCAGAGAGGAGGAGCAGGCGGTATCAATGGCGACGCTAGGACCCTGCAAATTGAAGTGATAGGACAACCGATTGGCGGCTGCGCTAAACGCATTACCAATACCGATGTAGGCATCCCACGCCTGAGGGATTTGAGCGAGTTGGCGACCATAGTCATTGCTGCTGATGCCGACAAACACCCCGGTTTTGCTGTTGTTAAGACAGTCCAGGGTTTGGCCAGCGCGTTCAAAGGCCGCCCAGGCAACTTCTAGCAATAGCCGATGTTGAGGGTCTATCTTTTCAGCTTCCCTTGGCGTAATGCCGAAGAGCTCAGCATCAAACTGGTCGATGTTGTCCAAAAATCCGCCCCATTGGCGAGCGGCATCCTTTTTGGATTGTCCTTGAGGGGTGGCCCAACGTTCTGTTGGCGTTTCCCGAATGGCATCTTTGCCCTGGTCCAACAGTTGCCAGAACGCCTCTGGATTGGCTGCACCTGGAAACCGACAGTCTAAGCCCACGATGGCAATATCCGCTGAAGCGAAGGATGCAGTGGATAAACCAGGTGAGACTGAGGTGACCTCCCCGCCCACATGTTGTTCTAGATAGCGGGCTAAAAGCTGAATGGTCGGGTAATCGTATAGTAAGACGGGTGACAAACGACAGTTAAGCCATCCTTCAAGGTCTCCAGAGAGACCCACCACCGTTGCGGAATCAATCCCTAAACTGACAAACTCCGTTGTAGGGTTAATGTGTGTGGAATCAATCCCTGTCTTTTGGGCAATCCGCTGGATGAGTCCAGTCTCAATTTCAAGGGCAGTGAGTAGTTGCTGAACCTTGGTCCTGGTCTGCTGGCTAGGGCTGACTGGATCGATCAACGAGTCCAGTTGCTTCTGACCATCCATACAAGACTGGCGTAGGGATGGATCTTCAGCCCAATCTCCCATCACCATTAAAGACCGCTCTAGTATGCCTTGCCGACAGGCATACCGCTGAATCTTGCCACTAGAGGTTTTAGGAATACTCCCCGTTCGCAGCAGAAATAGCCCGTAGACTTGGAGGTCATGATGTTGAGCCACGGCCCTGCGGACGGCGCGGGTGATTTCTGTGACGTTGGCTTGACGCCGATGGGACCGCTCCAGTTCTTGAACAATGATCAACCGCTCAACTCCAGCCCACTCGATAGAGATGGCTGCTCCACAGTCTGGCCGTAAAGCTGGATGGCAGGCCGCAACGGTGGCTTCAATATCCTGGGGATAGTGATTTTGTCCCCTAAAAATCAACAGATCTTTTA
Organism: uncultured Acaryochloris sp.; assembly: GCA_937941595.1. Lineage (GTDB taxonomy): Bacteria > Cyanobacteriota > Cyanobacteriia > Thermosynechococcales > Thermosynechococcaceae > Acaryochloris. The sequence continues at coordinate 1,488 of CALDHF010000097.1, forward strand.
AGCGCCCAGTAATATACAGCTCGCCTTCACCGATAAAGCCTAGATCTCCGGTCCGGAGAAAAGGACCTTCGCCAGTGTCAGCAATATGGGCAGAGAAAGTTGCTGCCGTCAGGGTCGGTTGCTGCCAATAGCCTTTGGCCACACTTGGACCCGCAACCCAAATCTCGCCAACACGACGTTTAGGACAGATGTTATGTTCTGCTGGATCGACAATGAGCAATTGCTGATCGGGGCTGGGAGAACCACAGCTCACTACCGCTTGTGAATCATCACGACCGGGTTCTGCTAGAACAATGTCACCCATCCCTAGGGCAGAGACATCGATCTGTTTTTGGGTTGGTGCTTGACGGTAGTCTCCCCCTGTCACCAGCAATGTTGCTTCAGCCATTCCATAGCAGGGGTAGAAAGCTTCTGCTCGGAAACCACTGTCCGCAAAGGCTTGGGAAAATCGGTCTAGGGTTTGAGCACGAACGGGCTCTGCCCCAGAAAATGCCACTTGCCAACTGCTCAAATCCAATGCTGCCCGCTCTGCTGGAGTCGATCGATCAATGCATAATTCGTAGGCAAAGTTAGGAGCGCCGCTTGTAGTGGCCCGATAGGTCGATACTGCCTGGAGCCACCGCATGGGTTTTTGCAAGAAATCAACCGGAGACATCAAGGTGACGTGGCCTCCGCAATACAGCGGTTGCAAAATGCCACCGATTAAACCCATATCGTGATAGGGCGGCAACCAAATCACACAGCTCATCTCTGGTGTATGTCCAAATCTTTCTGCCGTGAGCGTTAGGTTATGGATCAGATTCCGATGAGTGACCATCACCCCTTTCGGTGAACCTGTTGACCCAGAGGTGTATTGCAGAAAAGCAAGATCGTCAGGTTTTGTAGCGATGGGTGCAGTCAGGATGGACGGGGGCGTCAGAGCTTGATCCAGATCAATGGCTAGCCAAGTTAACTGGTCCAGCGCAGGTAACGATTTCTGCTGCAACCGATCTAGTAAGGGCTGGGTAGAAAGGGCAACCGTTGGCTGGGCATCAGCAATAATTTTGACGAGGCGGTCTAAGGATCGATTGGGACGTGGGGGGTAAATCGGAACTGCGATCGCACCCGCATACAGACAGCCAAAAAATGCAGCAATATAAGCGAGACCGGGCTGAAAGACGAGTAGAACTCTTTCTCCCCCAGCTCCTAGTTCTTGCAATCGAGCGCCAATATATCGAGCCTGTAAATCTAGATCATGATTAGAAACAGATTCAATCTGAGCCTCTCCATCTATGAGAAAACGATAGGTTTTTCGATTTGCCTCTTGGTCAGCTCTCTGTTGCAACAGCTCGGGGAGAGACCCAGATATTAATTGATTTTGCAAAAGCTTCATCTAAACCCCCTCTAAAGCGAACAACTTGTCCCTTAAATACACACTTGAAAATAACTTGCGTGAGGGCTTATATTTGAGAATATATTGCAACTAATATAATTGCAAGTATTTCCAATAGGTTGTTGTCAGTATTTTCATATTATCTAGAATGAGCTGCTATCCCTTCAGAACCAATAGACAGGAGAAGTAGCATCGAGAATTTAGCTTAGGTCAACTGATACCTTTAAAGAGTGGAGAATAAACCTGACTGATGTAAATATCAGAGCTAATTTGAGATCAACTCCGACAGAAATCTATATTCACTCATTTAATTAGTTTTTCAGATAATTATTAGCTTTTTTTAGGAAAAACACTATACTTAAGTCTATTTGACATATTTTAAGCTTTCTAAATGCATATATATAAGTGATATGGCCAAAATTTTTGCTCTTAAACCAACGTTAAATTTTGCAGTGATCGCGACTATCATCTCAATGCTGGCCTAGCAGGTCTACCTGAGGTTACGAGAAGGATGCCGTAAGAAGTCTCATATGATATCAAGATTTTATCGTCAGT
>CALDHF010000098.1 GCA_937941595.1 uncultured Acaryochloris sp.
TGACATCGCCATCGCCGTAAATGCGCCGCCACCGGTCGAAGCCAACGGTATTGAAATAATCTTGAACTATGGCTTTATCGTCAGTGCTAGTCATGGGCTTGTTTTTGACAGAGGTCTCAACCCCCTATGGTGGCAGAAAATTGGACGTTCGTGGTTTTTTCCCACGAGTCATTCTAAAGAGATATCGTAGCAATGACTCGTGGGAACGGGCTTTCTAGACAAAATCTGCGAGATGTCTAAAATCATCAACTGCGCTAAAAACTGGCAGCCAAGAGAGGCAGGCATGATGATTGATGGGTCTGCCTCAAGAACACCTGTTTGAGAAAATGGCGATCCAATTCTGGTTATTTGTATCTCTTTTTATAGAGTCGGCATACCAGTGGACTGGGATCACCGTCTTCAAAGGGAATGACAGTGCCATCCTCTTGAATGCGAAAGCCATCGCGACAGTTATAAGTCTCACGCGGTTGCCGTGCTCCATCAATGGTGACGATGGCCCGATATTCGTAATAATTTTTGGCGGTGCGATTTAAGGACGCTTCGCAAATGCGGCGACCTTGGATACTGCGACAAATAGCTGCATGGGCAGGCGCAGGCAGACTAAAAAGCACCAATCCTCCGATCAAGAGGACCAGTAAACCCTTTTGGCCAACGCGTTTTAGGCTTAGTAAGGAGATTGGCATCTGTAGGAACGAGAACAGTGACGACATCAGCAAAAACTCAACCCAAGTTTTGATTTATATCTTGACTTGTATCACAGTCCATTACCAGATTGACTTAACCTAAACTTACACTCAATAATTTTTCAACTACTGACCGTTAATTTTTCGTTTGAGCGACGCCCCGATGGTGGTCCTGCAACCCATAAACCCATTGAGATCATTGGCTCAGGTCGTGCTGATTACAGGATGCTCCTCAGGTATCGGTAGAGCATTAGCGCTTGAATTTCACCAGCAGGGGTATCAAGTCTATGCAACCGCTCGCAATCCCAAGACCATGGAGGAGCTCGCCCACCAAGGGATGACTACCCTGAAGCTAGATGTCACGTCTTCCTCAGAGATGGCCTCGGTCATCGGTACCATTGCGGCGGAGACGCAGGGGATTGATATTCTGGTGAATAATGCGGGCTATGGGGTGATGGGTCCGCTTCTGGATATTCCCAAAGCAGCTTTAGTCTCTCAATTTCAAACCAATGTGTTTGCACCGATTGATCTGATTCAGCAGGTGGTTCCCAAAATGAGAACGGTGGGTGGGGGATTGATAATCAATCTGGGCAGTGTTTCAGGGATGATGGCCACGCCGTTTGCTGGCCCTTACTGTGCCTCCAAAGCAGCCCTCCATTCCTTATCGGATGCGTTGCGTATGGAACTGGCTCCGTTCAATATCCAAGTGGTGACGGTATGTGCAGGAGCCATCCAATCCCAGTTTGGGCAAACGACATTGCAGACGGTCGAAAAGCTACTCCCGCCTGATTCTTGGTATCAACAGCTTTTTCCTCAGATTCGGGCACGGGCGCAAGCCTCTCAACATCAGGCGACCCCTGCGACTGTCTTGGCCCAACAGCTAGTTGATCGAATTCAAGCCACCCAGCGGTTGCCGCCTAAAATTGCTTTAGGTAAGAAAAGCTTAACCTTGCCTTGGTTAAAACGATGGCTGCCCACGCGGATATTAGATCGACTTTTGATGGGGAAATTTGGGCTGAAGGATTGGCGACCGCCTCCAACTCAGGATTAATTCTCTAGCAGCTATTTTTCAATCCGAATGGAAACAAGCCATAGACCGACTACAGTTCCAGGCGCATTTCATTAGAGGGAGTAAATCCTAGCTGTTCATAGACGGGTTTGCCCAACGGGGAGGCATGGAGTAGGGCATGGGTACAGTGTTGCGATCGCAAATAGTCCACCGCGACCCCCGTCAGTTGTTGGCCAATCCCTTGACGACGATACGGTGCTTCCACATAAACGCCCCAAATGTAGCCATAGTGACGCTGATCTTGGCTCATCAGAGACGGATATAACCCAGAAAATAATTGGCAGCCCACTGACCCCACAATCTGATCCTCAAGGGTGGCGACAAATCCCTGATAGCCCAGTTGATCACGGGCTGTTGCCAAGAACGCGAGGGTGGCAGTCTGCCAGTCCGGTCGAATCTGCCTAGCTGGGACCTGGTTGTCAAGCCACATTTGGTAAAAATGCTGGGCAATCAGTTCATCATCCGTGCAGGTCGTGGGGCGGATTGTGGCGATAGACTCTGGCATAGCAGAACGTTCTGAACGAGCAGATCAATCTTGAAGGGCTGAAAGTTTAGGAGCATTCCCCTTGCTCTGGACAACACTACTGTGACCGACGATAACCTGCCATAGGCTTTGTGGGGAGCGGTGCCATAGTCGGGTAAACCTTAGATCCTCCGTGAAGGCTGTCTCGCCATAGAGACCAGCCAACTGCACCCGCACAGAAACAAGGACCTGATCCCCTATCGGTTGGATATGCCGTTCTGAATGATCAATACTCTGGAATTGGCAATGACCTGCTTGATGAAAGGCAAGGTCGTCCTGTTTGCTCATCACCTGGCCTAGGTGGCTAGTAAATATTAGATCGTCAGCAATCAGTTGATTAAGAGCTGCCACATCGGAGGCCAGCATAGCTAATCGCAGCTGTTCTTCAACTTCAATAATTTGGTACTCTACATCAGACGAGGAGGGGGAAGCCATCAGATATATGCTTGAAACCGATCAGAAATAACTGAGTTGAGTCAAGGGTGACCCAATACAAGTCTGTTAACAGGAGTCTAAATTAATTTGAGGTTGCCTGCTTAAGGTTGGCAGCAATCACATAGGCCACTAACGGTGACCTCATAGGTTTTTGCGGTCAGTCCGGGGCGCAAACTATTCAGGCTCAGTTCTTGAAAACAGTTCCAAGGAATATCTTCGATTTCACCGCAGTGCCGACAGCGAAAATGATGGTGGGGGCCGACATTGGCGTCGTAGCGGGATACCCCTTCTTCCAGAAGGACTTCTCGGACCAGGCCGACATCACGCAAGGCTTGCAGCGAGCTATACACCGTTGCCTGGGAAGACATGGGAACATCTTGATTGAGATCCTGCAAGAGATGCTCAACTGTCGGATGATCGGTGCGCGACAGCAAATTAGCATACACTGCATATCGCTGTGGTGTTACTCGGAGACCTTTCTCCTTCAAAACCTTCACAATGGATTCAGAGGACTGCGTGCTCATTTGTCAAACGGTAAATACTGTTGCGGCGATTTATTCCCCAATTATAGTTGCAACCTTTACAATCTCTCAATAAAATATAGTATTTCTTAAAAATAAGCATATATTACTATTGAATAATTCCTAAATAAGAATTATTCTTAGATATGTGAAGGCAATTGCCCACACCTGTCCACCCAACTAAATGAGGAATAACATGGTTGTAGTTGCAACTGAGCGCGTCCCTGACGTCGTTTTCAAGACCCGAGTGCGTGATGAGTCGGTTCCTGGTCCCAACCCCTACCGTTGGGAAGACAAAACCACCCAAGATATTTTTGGCGGTAAGCGAGTCGTTGTTTTCTCCCTACCCGGTGCATTTACACCTACTTGCTCCTCTACACACCTACCTCGCTACGAAGAGCTGTACGAAGAAATCAAAGCTCAAGGCGTAGATGGCATCATCTGCCTTTCAGTGAATGATGCGTTTGTGATGTTCCAGTGGGGCAAACATCAAGAAGCCAAGAATGTTTTCTTGCTGCCCGATGGCAATGGCGAATTTACTCGCAAGATGGGAATGCTCGTTGACAAATCCAATCTAGGATTTGGGATGCGGTCTTGGCGCTATTCCATGGTCGTTAATGATGGCAAAATCGAAAAAATGTTTATCGAAGCAGATTACGGAGATAACTGTCCTACTGACCCGTTTGAAGTTTCAGATGCTGATACGATGTTGGCCTATCTCAAAAGCGCTAAATCCTAAGCTTCTCTGATAGCCGCGCTCGGAAAAGCAGCTATGGAGAATTTGGATATGGAGTTGGTAGATATCGTCCACCAACTCCATGATGTCCGGGCTGACTGGGCTAGAGTCAGACATGATTAAGCAGCACATACAAAGGAGGGAGGGCTATGAGTTACGACTATGATTTATTTGTGATTGGTGCCGGTTCGGGAGGCATTGCCACGGCCCGCCGTGCTGCTGAGTATGGGGCTAAAGTTGGCATTGCTGAATATGACCGACTGGGTGGCACCTGCGTTAACCGGGGATGTATCCCCAAAAAGCTGATGGTCTATGCCTCTCACTTCCCGACAGACTTTGATGCAGCCACGGGCTACGGTTGGAGTCCGGTCGAAAGTCAGTTGGACTGGTCTAAATTGATGACGGCGGTCAACGATGAAGTTACCCGGTTGAACGGCATTTATCAGCGGATGCTAGATAATTCTAAGGTGGAAGTTTATCGAGGCCGAGCGGCTCTGGTGGATGCCCATACCGTTGCTGTTGGCGACCAAAAAGTCACGGCGGATAAAATTTTGATCGCGGTGGGGGGCAAACCCACGAAGCCAGAAGGGATTCCTGGGATTGAACATGCCATTACCTCCGATGATATTTTTCATCTCAAAGAACAGCCCAAACATTTGGTGGTATTGGGTGGCGGTTATATTGGTATCGAATTTGCCTGTATTCTCAAGGGGCTAGGGTCTGAGGTGACCTTAGTGATCAGAGCTGACAAAATTTTGCGGGGATTTGATGATGATATCCGCACCGAAATTCAAGAGGCAATGCAGAAGCATGGTATTCGAGTTCTGAATAACATGACGGATTTTGCGATCGCAAAAACAGATACGGGCCTCCAAATTACCGTCAAGCAAGACGGCGAAGATGCCGAAGCCACGATTGTGGCTGATGCCGTTAGCCTAGCTGCCACCGGGCGGATTCCTGACCTAGAGAGTCTAGGTATTGAAAATACTGCGGTGGAAGTGGACGGGGGAGCGATCGCTGTAGATAAATACAGTCAAACGGCCGAACCGAATATCTACGCGGTCGGTGACTGTACTGATCGGATTAATCTAACTCCGGTCGCGATTAATGAAGGGCGGGCCTTTGCCGATACTCATTTCGGCAATAACTCTCGCCAAATGAGTTATGAAAATATCCCCACGGCTATTTTTACGACTCCAGAAGCGGCGACGGTAGGATTGACGGAAGCTGAAGCCCGCGAACAATATGGTGAGGACAAGATCAAAACCTATCGAAGTCGGTTCCGGCCCATGTATTACACCTTGCCTGACCACGATGTGAAAACCCTGATGAAGTTGGTGGTGAATACCGATACCGATCAGGTTCTTGGTGCTCATATGGTGGGGGACCATGCTGGAGAAATTATTCAAGGGGTTGCGATTGCAGTCAAAATGGGGGCCACAAAAGCCCAATTCAACGCTACAGTCGGTATTCACCCTAGTTCTGCCGAAGAGTTTGTAACAATGCGCTAAGCATGTTGTCGGATCTCTGAAATGATGAGGGCATTCTAAATTCAGGAATCTGGTATCGAGAGATTCCTCCTCAGAGGATTTAACCCCTGGCCTATAGGTCAGGGGTTTCTTTATGGAAATATCGCTATTTCTAGCCTGCTTTCACTAAAACAGCGTCCCCTTCAATTTTGGCTTCATAGGTTGGCAGTGGCTCTGTCGCTGGCCCATTGGCAACAGTTCCGTCTGCCTTAAATTTAGAACCATGACAATCACAATTTAAGGTTCCTGCGTCAGCATTCCAGGCAACAGGACAGCCGTTGTGGGTGCATTTGTTTTTAAAGGCCACGGCTTGGGTCTTGTCATCAGGATTGAGAATAACGAGGAGAGGCGCTCCTGCAAAGTCTTCTTTAGCTAAACCACTGCCTTCAAGATCTGCGATTTTACCGACTTCGGTAAAACCATCAGCGGTCTGAGGGGCAGGGGACGATGAGGATGTTTCTGTGGTCTCGCTAGAGCTACAAGCCGCTAGAACAACGGGTAAGCTACTGGCTAAAGTGCCAACCCCTACCCAAGAAAGAAAAGTACGACGATCCATTTAGTGTTCTCCTGTATCTGAGATACGGACTTTGCTGGCTATTATGCCTGATCTGGTTCATATCAGGTGTGATTATAGATATAAATCTGAGGTGATTTGGGAATAAAGGATATAAAGGGGCCAATGCAGAGTATGAATAGACTGGTGCAACTTATTTAAGATGTATCACCTAGACATCAACTGTCCTAAGGTATGTGATTCCTGGTTATGGGTTATTTTTTGTCACCTCGCTTCTTGGACAAACTGGCGGTCCACATCACCAAAAACTTTATGAATCTGCCCGGAGTCCGGGTGCCCTTAATTTTAGGCATCCATGGTCGCAAGGGCGAAGGTAAGTCGTTTCAGTGCGAGCTAGCTTTTGAGCAAATGGGGATTGAGCCAGTGCGCATGTCTGCTGGTGAACTAGAGAGTCCCGATGCCGGAGATCCGGTGCGCTTGATTCGGATGCGATATCGAGAGGCGGCTGAGCTCATCAAAGTCCGGGGCAAAATGTGTGTATTGCTGATCAATGATCTGGATGCGGGTGCGGGTCGGATGGACCAGACCACCCAATATACGGTCAATACTCAGTTGGTGAACGGCACCTTGATGAACATTGCCGATAACCCGACGGATGTGCAGTTGCCCGGTAGTTATGAAACCCAGCCTATTCATCGGGTGCCCATTCTGGTGACAGGGAACGACTTTTCTACTCTGTATGCGCCCCTAGTTCGTGATGGTCGCATGGAGAAATTTTATTGGCAGCCCAGTTCTGAAGATCGCATCGGTATTGTTCAAGGTATCTTCGAGCCAGACCGTTTAGGCGACCAGGTGATTGAGCAACTGGTCGAGCATTTCGCGGACCAGGCCATCGACTTTTTTGGGGCGTTGCGATCGCAAGTCTATGACGAACAGGTACGAGAATTTATCCGCAACGTTGGCGTGGGTAAAATCTCCACCTATTTGGTCAATAATCCCGACCGCCAGGTCAATTTGCAGCCTCCCCCCCTAACCCTGGATCATTTAATTGAGCTGGGAGAAGCAATGGTAGGGGAACAGTATCGGTTGCAAACCTCCGGGTTAGCCCAAGATTATTTATCTGGCCAACAAAATTCCTCCGCTGCTGCACGTCCAGAGAGAGTTAACCCTCCAGCAACAGAGGGGGAGAGGTCTTTAGAAACAACCTATCTAGATCCTGAGCCTGCTAGCCCTCAGAATTGGCCTGAATATGTTGCTGGGGTTGATATTGAACGGCTGCTTCAGCAAGCCATGCTCCAGGGCAGTAGATTAACATTAGAAACAGCAACCTCCCGTGAGAAAGCCGGAAATGTTTGGCGAAGTTGGCCTTGGCCCCAGCCTCCTCAGACGGTGACGGATGCAATGGCTGGGATTCACCAGTGTTTGCAGGATCACCCCAGCAGCTATATTAAGCTGATTGGCTATGATGCCCGCACTCAAACCCGCACCTTAGAAGAACTGATTGTCCGTCCTTAGAAATACCGAATATGACTGCTTTCACTCCCCCTAGTTCAGACCCTGATGTTGATGTTGACCAACTTCTGCAAATGCTCCGCCGGAAGGAACAGACTTGGGTGGATTGGGGACTGGCCTGTCAACAATTACAGAAAGCGGGCTACAATCCTCAACAGATTTTTGAAGCAACGGGGTTCGAACCCATTCAGCAAAACCAGATTATCGTAGCGGGGCAAGTTTATAAAAATTTAGTCGACAAAGCCCCGGAGTCCGTTCTCAGTTACTTCGGAGACCGCCGCAGCGATATCTTGTATGAGTTTCGAATTCTCAATCAGGCGGAACGAGTGGATGCTGCAACAACGGCAGCAGATAAACAATTAGATGCAGATGACGCCCGTGCGATCGCAAGAGCAATCAAGGAGTTCTATCAGCTCAAAACCATCCCTGAGGGGTTCTCTAAAACCCCAGGAGATGCCATGGCTCATCGCTGTTGGCACTATGCTCGTCAAAAGAGCGATTTACAAGAGCGCTCTCGATTAATCGGCCAGGGTTTAAAATTTGCCGCTAGCGATACGGCCCGTGATCAGCTCCAGCAACTTTTGAGTGACTTTACTATTGTCAAAACCAAGGCTGCTCCTCGCCTGCCCTTTTTTCGGCTGGAATCAGAGGAAGAACTGCCCCGGCTAATGCCTGTGGCGGGCCATTTACCCCTGACGATGGAAGATTTCAAAGCTGTTCCCGTTGTAGAGGAGCAGGAACCGTTTGGTATTGTCCAGTATTCAGGGGCCTGTGCTTGGGTTCCTGTTCCGGGTTGGCAGGTGATCCTACGAGCGGAAGATCCCGTTGCGATTTTGGCTCAGGCCCAGGATTTGGCTCCCGATTTACCCAAGCCAACGGAAGAAGTCTTGGTGATTGTCGATCGCGATCAACGGCGATGGCATGAAGATTGCTATTTTCTGGTTGAGTCGGCCGGATCTATGCAAATCCATTGGTTTGAAGAAGCGCCTGAACAGAAACTGTTTGGTCAGGTAGTGCTGGTGATGCGGCCTAAGCGAGTTTTAGATGAGGACTATACCAAAGACCCTTGGCAGATTGATGAGTAGAGATCTGCTGGTTTTGCTCTAGGCTGCACGGAATTCAGACAAAAATGTCTTGCAAGTCATATGCTTTTCAACGCATAATGTAGGAAGTTTCTACATAGATGATGGCTTAGAATGTAGAGTTTCATGATGCTTTTGAGTTAGAGTTTGATGCTCTAACTGCTGACGTTCAAGATGCTATTTTTGCCCATGCCCAGTTGTTAAAGACCTTTGGTCCTAGTTTGGGACGTCCCCGCGTTGACACACTCAAAGGCTCACGGCACTCAAATATGAAGGAACTTAGGTTTCGGGCTGCTGATGGCGCATGGCGAGTGGCTTTTGCCTTTGATCCAAGGCGCAATGCAGTGTTGCTAATTGCGGGTGATAAGTCTGGTGGTAGTGAAAAAAGGTTTTATAAGCAGCTGATCAAGAAGGCGGATCAGCGATTTGATCAGCATTTAAAGCAGTCGCAGGATGGGTAAGGACAATGGGAAAAACGTTGGAAGAAAAACTGCAAGAGTTGCCACCAGAACGACGCTGTAAAGTTGATGAGCAGGCGGCTGCGCTGATTGAGGAAGAGTTGTCTTTACGTGATTTGAGAAAGGCACTCAATCTGACTCAGGAACAGCTTGCTGCAAGTCTGCAAATTAGACAGGAGGGTGTTTCTCGGTTGGAGCAACGGACGGATTTGTTGCTGTCTACTTTGCAGAAGCATGTTGCGGCAATGGGTGGGGAGTTGCAGTTAATTGTGCAATTTCCAGATCGGTCCCCGGTTCGTTTATCTGGATTATCGACAACGGTAAATCAACAAAATACTTAGGGACAATAGCAGTCTTTAAGCATCTTGTTGATCGCAAAGGCGATGGAGGAGTACAGCCGACTCTCGGAGACTCCAGTGGGATTCACCAATACGCCAGGGGATGCGATGGCCTATCGATGCTGGTATTTCGTCCGATTTGCAGGAGCGATCGTGGTTAATCGGTCAGGGACTAAAGTTTGCCCATAGCGATGCAATTGTTAATCGCTCAATACTTGATTAAACTAAGTTTTTTAAAAAATTTGTGTCTAAGACTGACAACTACCGTAAATCGTACAGTAACCTTTCTACTAGCTATATTGATGCAATGATGTTGGAATGCCTACAAGACTCATTAAGCGGGTACAGACGGATGATCTCAATTAACTTTTTGGTAACAGTTAATTACCTTATATAATGTCCTGCCTCGATGATTCATGGCCTTAACACCTCAACTCTTTGTGTTAGACAAACCTGAGTTCGACAGAAAAAAACGCCTAAAAAGAAGGGCTGAGATCTAAGCTCAAAGTGTTACATTCAAGCAATCTCAGCCATGGACATCAGTCTACAGCGCCTTGACCTTACCCGCATCTTTTGTGACGTCGATGATTTCTACCAAGCATATGAAGCCTTCAACGAGCGTGACATCAGCAGACTGCCCGGCGAAGTCCAAGCCAAACGTTATCAATCTCGACTCAGCATCAGTGAGGTGATGACCATAGTCATTGCCTTTCATGGTTCGGGTTACAAGACATTCAAATCGTTCTATACGCAACAGGTTCTATTGGATTGGCGAGGGGCTTTCCCTGAATTAGTGAGCTACAACCGCTTCGTCGAATTAATGCCTTGGAGCGTGATGGCTTTGATGGCCTTTCTCAACCACAGTTGTATAGGAGACATCAGCGGGGTGAGTTTCATTGATTCAACGTCATTGGCCGTCTGTCATAACGAGCGAGCCAATCGCCACAAAGTTTTCAAAGATTGTGCGGGCTGGGGTAAGTCCTCGGTCGGTTGGTATTTCGGCTTTAAGCTGCATTTACTGATCAACCATCAAGGGGAACTGTTAGCCGTGGCCGTGACCCCTGGGAATACCGATGACCGTAAACCTGTGCCTCAGATGAGTAAAGACTTATTTGGAAAGCTTTTTGGCGACCGTGGCTATGTTTCTCAGGCGTTATTTGAACAACTATTTGCCCAAGGGCTTCAACTGTTCGCCAGACGGCGAAAAAATATGCAGAATACCTTGATGACGTTGCTTGACAAGGTATTGCTACGCAAGCGTTCGCTCATTGAGACGGTCAACGACCAACTCAAAAACATCTGCCAGATTGAGCATTCTCGCCACCGTAGCCAGTTCAATTTTTTGGTCAATCTGGTTTCAGGGTTAATTGCTTACTCTTACCATCCCAATAAGCCATCGATAGATATCCCAAACTTTGACCCAAAAGCTTTACCTCAAGCTATTTTCTAACTGTCGAACTCAGGTTTATTGAGAAGTTCCCGAACCAGGCTTGAGGGCATATTGCAAAATTCCACCTCCAAAGGATTCCGGGTTTGCCTACCCTGCACTAGTTTCTAGTAGCCAGCGCTGCTGTCCTGAACCATTGAGTTCCAGTAAAGGGTCCGTTGATCTGATTCTGCAAGGTCCGTAAAACTACCGAAAGAAAAAATTTTAATATTGAAAGAGCATTTTATCCTCTGGAAAATGTATTTTTTGCAACTGAATCTTCAGTAGTTTTACAGACGCTTGCTAACAAGAAGGCTGACACTATTAAACCAGAAGCCAAGTATACAAACCGATTCTTACAATACTAAACTCTTTAAGTGCATTAAATTAACAAGTCATATTGCAAACGATAATTATTAGATAGGTAACCGCTCAAAGCATCATAAAAAATTTGCAAGACGTTCATTTTCTAATTAATAACTGATCATCGAAGAGTACTGAACTCTATGCCGTTATCTAGGACAAGATCTTTAGCACCTTGGGTTTACAGATAGTGAAGACATTACCTCGAAAAATTTTGGGTACCCTAACAGTCAACGAAGACGTAGAGACGTCTTTTCAATTTTAATTTCCTCAACCGTCCCATTAATAGGCATTTTTCAAATCTAATTTTCTCAAGCGTCCCATTAAATACGGGTATATTTATGACTACTATGCAGTCTCAGAAAGAACGCCCTACCCTAGTTTCCGTTGCCAAAATTTTGGTAGTGGAAGACGAAGGGCTGATTGCCCTTGATATTGAAAATCACCTCCTAGAGTTGGGATATCAGGTGACTGGCATTGCGGAAACGGGGACGGGTGCGATTCAACTGGCTCTGGAATCCGAGCCAGATTTAGTCTTAATGGATATTCGACTCAAAGGCAATATGGATGGGATTGAAGCCGCCGCCAAGATTACATCTCAACTTGATATTCCCATTATTTTTCTGACGGCCTTTGCCGATGCCCAAACCCTAGATAGGGCCAAAATGGTCTCACCCTTTGGCTATGTCCTCAAACCCTTTGAAGCTATTGACCTCAAAACCAGTATTGAAATTGCTCTCCAGAAGCATCTATTTGAGCAAGAGGTCAAACAGCAAAAAACTTGGCTGAACACCATTCTGGATAGTATTGGGGATGCTGTGGTGGCCACGGACAATCACGGCTCAGTAACCTATATGAACCGTTTGGCTGAGTCTATGACCCAATGGCACAAAGCCGATGCCCTCGGCAAAGATGTGAATGAAGTGATTCCATTGATTACGGGACAGACCCAGGATAGTCTCGAAAATCCTCTAAAACAGGTCTTAAGAGATCGAAAAGATATCGTCTTGCCCGAAGACACCTACTTGATTGCCAAAAACCTCCAAGAAATTCCCATCGACGATAGCGCAGTGCCCATTATCGATGATCAAAATCAGCACCATGGTGCTGTCATTGTTTTTCGAGATATTACTGAGCGACTAGCAGCCAATCAACAACTCTTTCGCCATGCCTATTATGATTCGCTGACGAATTTGCCGAATCGCGAATTGTTTATGGATAGACTGCAACATCTCATTAATCTGAACCAGCGGTATACCGTCCATCCCTTTGCGGTGCTGTTTGTCGATTTAGACCGCTTCAAGATGGTCAATGATAGTTTGGGCCATCCCGTTGGCGATCAGTTACTGATTTCTACTGCTCAGCGGTTACAGCAATGTCTTCGACCCACGGATACCGTGGCTCGCTTTGGTGGGGATGAATTTGCCATTTTGTTAGAGCAAGTTTGGGATATTGATTGTGCCTGTATGTTGGCAGAACGGATTAACAATGAGCTAGGTGCCCCCTACCAGCTGGGCAATTATGATTTATTCAATTCGGCCAGTATTGGTATTGTTCAAG